>CATJZH010000171.1 GCA_949746285.1 uncultured Clostridia bacterium | reverse complement strand
TCAGGAGAATATCAAGCAAAAGCACATAAATATACAGAAGTAATATTTGGAAAAGGAACAACTTTTAAAGCAGGAACAGTAGGTACTGTCGCAGAAAAAACAGCATTTGGATATGCTAAGAATTATTTTGAAGAAAGAAATATACATAAACCAAATGCAGAAGTAGCTAGAGTATCTAGTGGTTGTGTTGGAGTAAAAAGAACTACGGGACAACATCCAGGAGGAATTATAGTTGTACCAAAAGGTAGAGAAATTTTTGAATTTACTCCTGTACAACATCCAGCAGATGATCCGAAATCAGATATAGTAACAACACATTTTGATTATCACTCTATTGATCAAAACTTATTGAAGCTAGATATACTAGGACACGACGATCCAACAGTAATTAGAATGCTACATGATCTTACAGGTGTTGACCCTACAAAAGTACCATTAGATGATAAAGAAACAATGAGTATTTTTAGTTCAACAAAAGCTTTAGGTGTTACTCCAGAACAAATAAATTCAGAGGTTGGAAGCTTTGGAATACCAGAATTTGGAACAAAATTTGTTAGAGGAATGCTTGTAGATACAAAACCAACAACGTTTAGTGAACTTATAAGTATATCAGGATTATCACATGGAACTGATGTATGGTTAAATAACGCTCAAGAACTTATAAATGATGGAATAGTTACATTAAGTGAGGCGATAGGTTGTAGAGATGATATTATGGTTTATCTAATGAAAAAAGGCTTAGAACCTAATCATGCATTCAAAATAATGGAAACAGTACGTAAAGGTAAAGCATTAAAAGATCCTGAAAAATGGGCAGAATATGTAAAAATAATGAAAGAGCATGATGTACCAGAATGGTATATAAAATCATGTGAAAAGATAAAATACATGTTCCCAAAAGCTCATGCAGCAGCATATGTAACAAATGCTTTTAGAATAGCTTGGTTTAAAGTTCATCAGCCAAAGGCTTATTATACAGCATATTTTTCGATAAGAGCAGATGAATTTGATAGTGAATGTATGATATTTGGAAAAGAAAAAGTAAAAGAAAAAATGAATGAAATAGATAAAGCAGGAAATGCTGCTACT
>CATJZH010000170.1 GCA_949746285.1 uncultured Clostridia bacterium | reverse complement strand
ATATATATTCAGCCATTTTAGGATCCCATCTTCTTGTTTGATGTCCAAAATGAACACCTGCTTCAAGTAATTGTTTCATTGCAACTACTGCCATTTTAAATTCCTCCTTTTTGTTTTTCCTCCATAGATTTCTACATTTTAAATAACTATTTAACAATAGCACAATTTAAAACTCCATCTATGTGTGTTATTCATAACGCAAATATTATAACAATTTTTGTTTTAAAAATCAATACTTTATGTAATTTTTATTGAACATTTTTATTGATTATTAATATTAAAATTATAACTTAGTTTGATTTTATTTGAATTTAAATTTCTTCAATTTCACATCGACTTAATTCAGTTATTTTTATAACTTCTTCTATTTGAATTCCTGATTCTAACATTCTTTTTGCAATTTTCTTCTTAGTTTCTTTTGTTCCTTGCTTCTTTCCGTCTTCTATTCCTTTCTCTAACCCTTCTTCATACAAAAAATCTCTTATAGCTGCATCATCCCTTATTGCTTTTTGTCTTAATTCTGCTAATCTTCTTTCATACTCATCTTTGTTTATTTTATCTAGTTCTTCTTTAGCTTTTTTTACTACTTTATTTCTTTGCATTTCCGATTCCTCCAACATCTCAGGATTTACTATAAATTTTGACCAAATAGCTAATTTCTCATCTTGTTTTGGTATTTCTTCGTTTTTTATCATTTTCATTAGCTTTGGTAAACTAATTATATGAATTTCTAATACATTGGTCAATATCGTTTTTCTATAATCTTTTTCTCGTATTTGCCATTCTGTATGGAATTTATGTATTTCACTTAAATCTTTTATCTCAAAGTTTGCTATTAGTATTGAAATAGTTTTTTTCAGTTTTTTAAAACTATCACCAGATTTTATACTATTTACATATAATTTACCCCAATAATATAAAATTCTTTCTTCTATATTTTTATCATACAAAACTTGCATTTCAACATCACAAACTACATTAGTATCAAATCTTATCTTTACATCTAATATTCCTAATTTATCTGTAACTAAATCTTTTGCTAATATTGTATTTCCTTCTAAGCTTATATCTTTAATTTTTCTCCCTATTATTGAACTTACTAATCCTTTAGTTATCTCTTCATTACCTAACTGTCCGAATATCCTTTTAAATAAATAGTCATTCGTGGGTGTCATTATACATGTTTCTTTTGCTACTATATTCATCATTCCTTTCTGTATTTTTCCTTAATTGAATTTTGGCGAAACGCCATAGAAAATAATCAAACTATGAAATAATTTGATTTATATTAGCACCTTTTATGAATAAAGTCAATATAAACTTAGAAAAAGAGCAATTTAAAATTGCCCTTTATTTATATATTTCTATTTTTTGTTTAAACATTTTATCATCTTTGTTTGTAAATAATTCCATATTTGAATCTTTTTCTATAATATTACTTATTTTCCACAAGCCTAATCCGCTATTACCTTTTTCTTTTTTTGTTGTATAATTCTTTTCAAAAATCTTATGTGTATCAATGTTTTTATTTGTATATGTGTTTTCAACTATTATTACATCTGTATTTCTTTTTTCTTCATTTAAAAATCTTATATTTACAATCTTTTCTTCACATTCTTTTGAAGCTTCTAAAGCATTATCCAGTAATATTCCTAACATTCTTGAAAGAACATAAGCTTTTTCAGTAAATTTATCTAATTTCATCATTATTTCAATATTCATTGTAATATTATTTTCTTTAGCTTGTTGATATTTATTTGATAATACAGAATATATAGCTGGATTATCCATTACTTGAGAATCTAATATTTCAACTAAATTTATATGATTACATTCTTTTATTACACAATTGAAATATTTTTGCAATGCATTAATATCTTTTACATCTAAATATCCATTTATAGCTTGCATAATATTATTAAAATCATGTTTAAAACATCTTATATTATCAGTTATCTCTAATAGATTTTTGTTTCTTTCTTCTATTTGTTTATTATATATTCTTTCTTTAACAATTTTTCTCCTATTTATTATCTGATATATATTTAATACTATTATAATTATACACATTATACTATTATACAGAATAAATCTAAAATTACTAATATGAAAGATTTTTTGTAATTCAAATATTTCAATACTAGAAATAACTATTCCAATTACTGTAATTATTATATTTATCACATCTTGATAATTAAATAACTTAGTTTTACTAAAAATATTAAAATTTTTTACTGGTTTTAACGCGTTTTCAACACTTATCATTTGTACATACTCCCCTTCATCAAAATTCACAACGAAAATAGATTATCATATATTTTTCGACTTGTGTTAAAAAGTGATGAAAAGTGATGTGTTTTTTTGAATTTTGTTAACAATTTATTTATATACTGCTATTTTTTTATTTTTATTTTTTTATATTTTTAAAAATATCTTTTTCCTTTTTTCTCTATTTTCAGCCATTTTTCGCTATAAAAATCATTTTTTACATATTTAAAAGTATTATAATTAAAATACTTTCATTTTTTCGAAAGTGTCGAAAAAATGTCATTTTAGGAGTAGTTTATACTTATACTTCCAAAAAATGGCACATTGGTACAGAAGTGGTTTACTTTTTTCAAGAATGCAACTTGAAAACATTATTTTTTCTTTGCATTAAGGAGGAGGTCCTTATGAAAAAAATTTTTTCACTTTTTTTAACTGTTGCACTTTGCCTTTCAATGTATATGTCAGCATTTGCTGCGGATAGCAGCGATGGCAATTCAGAGATTCCAGAAGGCATCAAGAAAACCACCATCACTTATGAAATGGAAGCTGATGATGGTATTCAGCCACTTATGTGGGACGTGGAAGAACGGGAAACAAGTAAGCAGTCTGCTTGGACTCCGATTTTCACAATACCAGACCGATATTTTGGATATGAGATAAGTGCAACTTCGGGTAACCCATATGGAGAATTTAATGTTGCTCTAATGGATTCTTATAATACTGTAGTTTGCAGTAAAACTAATTTAGCTAATGGAACTGTTAAAAAAGAAGATTGGATTACTGTGCATGCAGGAACTAATCATCAATTTCTTGTGTCCAATCTTACTGGAAGTTATTTAAAATTTAAAATCACATATTATTCTTGGAAATAATCTTTTATTGCTTCTGTATCAATAAACCAAAAACAACACTCAAGTTATGGTATAAATTGAGTGTTGTTTTTTTAAATTTGAAATGTCCACTTATTATTTATATCTTGAAAACTTGTATTATTTACTAGTTTTATTTGTCTTATATTAACATTTAAACTTAATATGTCTGTTGGTTTTATATTTTTAGTATTAAATAATTGTACACAAACTAAAATATTTTTAGTATCTATTCTTTTCTGTACGTATCTTTCTTCTATATACTTAAAACTAAAATCCAATTTATTAAATATTACATTTTGATTTAAATCTCTTATCTCATAATCGAGAAATTTAATATCACTTATCTCTTCCTCACACAAAACATCAAACACCAAATAAATTGAATCCTCTTTTACCATAGCATAATCAACTTTAATTGATACACCATCTCTTTCAACATATTCCATGTCTATTTTTTGCATTTCTCCATTTTCAAGTGCCTGCTCCATCTCTTTTGAGGTATTAGCAAAAAAAATAGTTATTACATTTCCAATACTATCTGCAAATACACAACTTGTCAAAACTATACAACAAGCAAAAGCTGCAATAATTTGTTTTGGAAAAGAAAAATGCCTTCTAGTATCTGTTTTATTATATTCTGCATCTAACTTTCTACTTAATTCTTCTTTAAAATCATCACTTAAACTCATACTATTTATTTTATTTTTTAATCTATTTAAATCCTCTTCAAATTTTTCCACTAATTATTCACCTCCATCTTTCATAATCTCTTTATATTTATCTCGCGCTCTTTTTAATCTCATTTTTGCTGTGCTTTCTCTTATATTTAAAATTTTACTAATTTCAGATAATTTAAATCCACTTACATAAAATAATTCAAATACTTTCCTATATTTTTCTGGTAATCTTTTTATACCATCTAATAAAATAATATCGTTTTCATTAAAATAAGATTCCTTTACATTTTCTATATTTAAAGGAAGATTTTTATTTGATGCTTTCTTTAATTGATTATAACATAAATTTGTAGTAACTCTAATTATCCAATATTTTTCGTGTTCTTCATCATTAAATCCTTTGTTTTTCTCTACATAAGCCATGTGATGAACAAACAAATCTTGAATAATATCTTTACAATCTTCATCATTTCTCAAAATTTTTATGGCAATTCTATAAATCATATCTGTATATTTATCTGCCATATTATCTGACTTAAATTTTTTCATAACCTTAATCTATCTTTTGTATACTCCTTTTAAAAATTTTTTAAACTTTTTTAAATTTTTTTGTTACCTTTTGGTGTTTTGAATTGTTTTATTAGTGGAGGTATTTGTAAAATGTATAAAGTTGTAATATTTAGTAATAATTTTTATATGGTAAAAAAGAGTTGTAACATTTTTTTTAATAATTTTAATAATTTACAATTAGTTGGATTAGTATCTACTTATAGCGAACTACTTGAATTATACAATAATTCAAAGATAGACATGATTATTATATCTGAATCTGATATGAACGATTTGAATATTCAAAATCTATTAAAAAACATTCAAAATAAAATCATATTTTTCGAAAGTAGTCAAGTACATAAAAATTCAAAATACATATTATATCTATGCATTAATGACGATTCTACATTACTTTATAATCAGTTTAAAAATTTTATATTAAAAACTGACAATAGATCTATTCGCAAAAAAGTATTAGATATTTTAGAAAATTTAAATTTTGATTTTAAATTAATTGGTACAAATTATTTATTAGATGCCATAATATATTCATATAAAAATAAACATGACTATCGTTTTGAAAATTTAGAAAAACAAATTTATCCATACGTGGCTAAATTGCATCATGCTTCAAATCAAAATGTAAAATTTTCAATAGTTCGCTCTGTTAATAATATGAGCGCTCATATAAATTCAAGTAATTCTAAGAATCGTTGCATTAATTTTTGTGAAAATGTTACACCTAAATTAGTAATATCTGAAATTGTAAATCATATTTAACTTATAATTTTACTTTCTTAAAACATTATAATATTTACATTCTTTTTTCTATAATTTCGTATTCAAATGCTAACATAATTTTATAAATTATATCCTAAATTTAAATAAAAAAACAATCATTATATTTAAATTTTTATAAATTATTTATTTACTATAAATCTATTAAAATTCCATATAAGAATAATAAAAGGCTTCATCTGTTAACTGACGAAGCTTTTTCATTACTTATTATGTGCTAAGTTATCTTGTATTTTTCAAAAAGTCTCTTAACTCCTTTTCATTAGCAAAAATTTTATCAAAAATTAAATACAATGAGTCTGTTACATCGTACTCTCCAATAGCATAACATTTTTTCCCTAACCCATACGAAACTCCTGCTTCTATATGTGCCGATTTTCCAGCAGGTAATACTAATAATAAATTTTTAGAACTTTTTAAACCTTCCATATCATGTTTAAAAATAATTTTAACTGCCTCGCTATCTAAATCCATACTTTCAAATTTTTTCATTAAATCTTCTGGTTTATCATTTAAATTTAGTCCTGCTTCCTTATGTGATTCTTCATTTTTCAAAAAGCAATAATAAGATACATTCAAACTATCTAAAATATCACAAATTTCTAATATTTTATCTTTATTCCTTGTTCTTCCCGCTACAAAAAAATCATAAATTTCTTTCATTATAATCTCCCTTTTTACATTTTTTTTATATTATCACAAAAATTTTTATTTATCAATACAAAAACTGTGCATTATCCTGCACAGTTTTTTGCCTTTACCAACTGCTTTTTGGGTACCTCGTAGCACACATTCCAATGCATTGCGGCGTTTTGTAAATTTCTTTGCCTAATCTTTTTATGCATACATACATTGTGTCTTCCCAACCGTTGCGGGGATCATCGACAACATGTGATGTATTTATTACAATGTCATCAATTGTAAATAAATCTCCGTCTCCCTGCCAGCCATCATTCCATGATTTTACGACAAATTTCTTCATTTCTCTAAAATTCCGAAATTCTTTCGCCTCGCTCATTGCCTTTTCTAGGCTTCCTCTTTGCGGTCTGAATATTACAGGTCCAGATTTCCGTTTTGTTACCTTTTCTACATTTTTAATCACTGCCATAAAATACTCCTCCTTAACAGTCTTGATAGTTAAATTATTTCTATAAATAATTTATCATAGAAATAATATCATGTTATCTATATCTATATTAACATGTTTTTACTGTATTTTCAACTTCTTATAAATACTCATATTTAAATAAAAAATTGTGGGCATATTGCCCACCCACAACCTAGAATGTAACCTTTAGCATCGAAATATCATATTTATATTTAACTGGTAATACATTTTTTATATAGTCTTTTCTAATTTTTCTAAGTGCCTTTTCGATTACTTGCGATACTCTTTGATAGCTTAATTCGAATTTTTCTCCTACCTCCCTTAATGATTTATACTTTCCATCACATAATCCATACCTATCTATTAAAAAAGCTTTTTCTCTCTCTGTTAATCTTTCAAATTCTACATCCATAATCCTCTTAATTTCTTCAAATTTCATTTTTTTAATTTCATAATTAACTTTTTTTATTAAAGGTATCTTTCAAAAATTCATCATATCTTAATGCTAACTGAAAACTTTTTTCATCGTATTCTTGCAAAACAAAACTACCAATAATTTTCTAGTATACCAAAAAGCTTCTTCTGCCAACATATACTCTGCCTTAACTTCTTCATAGCTTCTATTTAACTTTTCAGCTAATAAAATATAGGTAGTGCAGTAACTGCCGATTTTGTCCAGTCCCCATTTTGCTTCAAATATTTCTCTATACTTCTTTGGCATAGTAATAAGCATTTTAGATAATTCCATCTCATTTTTACTTTATACTTTTTTAACACCCGTCCTATATTTTGTTCCATTTTGTTTTCCTCCACTTTGTCATTGTCGCTACTAAATAAATAATTTCAATACATAGTTACATCTATAATAAAATAACAGACTGCTTAGAATTATATTATACATTCTTTTTATAAATTAGTCAGTTTTATGTAAAGTTTGTTTTATGTATATATTCATAGGAAAAGCCCAGACCCTAATACTGGTCTGAGCTTTGATGATATTATTTCTATGATTAGCGATATCCTATCGCCACGATGGGAAAGTCCCCTTGATTTTTTGAATGAACCCTGTATTCAGAATACTTGTTTAAAATATATTCTGAAACTTCTTCCGCATCAGTTCCTTCTGGCAAAAGAGCCTTAATACTTAAAAGTTTAATCTTCATTCCCCATTGCTTTTTTTGCTCATTTAACAGGCTTACTATGTTCTCTGCTATGCGGCCTGTATCAGCATTCTCGGCATTGGCTGGGGTTAGATCTTTATGTGAAATTGATAACACATTCACATAGAGATCTTTTTTATGGGCTGTAAATTGTGGATAATTAAAGTTAATATATTCTGAGGTTTCACAGGCATTTTCCAGTCTATCTAACTCTACTTTAATTCCTAATAGTTTCACAGCCCCCTCTTCAGATTTTTGACTCCGTAAAAATTTTACTGCTTCCCGTGCCATCTTCTCTCCTATCATCATTTTAATCATATAATATACCTCCTAATTTTTTTTTCTTTTTTTATTATATCATAAAGATTCTTATTTGTCATTTAATAATAATTATTATTGCTCATAAATAATAACAAAAAGTTTAAAAAAGTATTGACATATATTTTTTTAGATAGTATAATAACAATTGTCAGTTGAAAATGGACATACCAGTATATGCAGATGT
>CATJZH010000169.1 GCA_949746285.1 uncultured Clostridia bacterium | reverse complement strand
TAGGATTAAATAAGTAATATTTGTATATCTTTCTATAGAATCGAACTCATCTTTATCATAATATGTATATAATATATTACACTCTTTTATATGTGGTTTTTCTAAATTAGGTACGAAGTTGCTTTTATCTAAATCTATATAAGTAATACTACCATACTCATCAACCATAAATTTTATATCTGTTGTATTATAATTTATAAGATAATCTTTTATAACAATTTTAAATCTATTTTCATCACTTAAATTTATTTTTACTTGAACATAAGTTATATCGTTATATTCTAGTTCTCCAACAATTTCTGTAGCTTGCATAGCAAAACAATAATGTCTAAGTTCTATTTCATTACTATTTGTTTGATTAAACCCTAAATCTCTATAATAATTCACATATCCTACATAATCCTTATTATCTAAGAATTCTTGCAGTTTTTGTGCTTTCTGGCTTTCTTGAGTATATGAATTATTTATGTTATTAGATATAAATTTTTCCATATTATATTTGAGTAAATTTTCAGGAAGCAGTAAATAAATTTTACATCCTCTTGTTAAATTTTCTATTCTTAAATTTATATCATTTTCTGGTATATCAATAGCATAGACAACATTAGTAAAATTTACAAGTAATATTAAAATTAATATTATAAATGTTATTTTTTTCCTCATATACTACTACTTTTAAATTTATTTCAATTTTATTTTACATTTTTTATTAGTTCAATTACATGCACTTATCTTTTTTATTAAATTAGTATTACAAAAAAGAATTCACATATAGGTGAATTCTTTTAGTTTATTATTTTAAATTTTTCATAACTTCTGAAATTATCGCCTTTTTTGCTTCTTCAAAAGACATTTTTAAAGTTGCACCTGCAGCTTTTATATGTCCTCCTCCTCCAAATACTGAGGCTACATCTGAAACATTTACATATTCATTAGATCTAAGAGATGCCTTATATCCTATATCTTTTTCATATAAAAATATAGAAACTTCTACTCCATCTATATTCTTTCCTATTTCAACAATTCCACCATGTTCTCCAGCTTTAATTCCAATAGCTTCACTATCTGCTTTATTTAGATATGTAAAAGTAATTTTTCCATCAGCCCAAAATTCTAATCTATCCATTGCCAATTTTTCTGCTTCAAATTTTGTTCTAGACATTGTTAATAATGATTGTTTATATATTTTAGGAAGATTTATTCCTTTTTCTAAACACCAAGAAGCAAATTCAAAAGACTCTACAGTTACATTTGAATTTTTAAATCCACCTGTATCTGTAATGATTCCAGTTAATAAACATATTGCTATTTGTTTTGTTATTTCAATTTGTAAATACTCAAAACTTGATACTAAAATTTGTGCAGTTGCTGGTGATACATGATTTACAACATTATAATCTCCAAACATACTATTTTTATTATGATGGTCAAATTGTACTTTTACTTTAGCCTCTTCATAAATTTCTATATATTCTTTGTCTAGTCTTTCCTTGTTTGGACAATCAACTGAAATAGCTAAGTCATACTGTTTTATTTCTGTTTCTTTTTTAATATATTCTAACCCTGGTAAATAAGAAAATATATCTGGAAACTCCTTCATTAGAACTATAGCATCTTTTCCCATATTTCTTAATACTAAACACATTGCTAAAGCGCTACCTATTGCATCTCCATCAGGAGACTCATGTGCCATAATAACAATATTATTGGACTTTTTTATTTCAACTAATATTTCATCTAAAGTCATTTTTATTCCCCTTTACTAATGTTTAATATCCTTTGTAATATCTTTCAAAATTTCATCTATTCTTGAACCATATTCTAAAGACTCATCAAATTCAAATACAAGTTCTGGTGTATTTCTTAAATTTATTCTTTTTGCTATAGAACTTCTTATATAACCACTAGATTGTTTTAAAATAGATAAATTTTCCTTTTTACTTTTTTCATTTATCATACTAATAAAAACCTTTGCAAATCTAAGATCTGGTGTAGTTTTTACTTTTGTTACACTAATAAGTCCTGTAAGATGAGGATTTTTAAGTTCAGTAGAAATAATACTACTAATTTCTTTTCTTAATTCTTCATCTATTTTATTCATTCTACTATTGCCAGCCATAAAATATTCCTTTCTTTAACAAATATTTTTATAACATACGTATTAAACTGGACAAAAATGTCCAAAAACAAGCGTCCCCAAAAGGACATTATTTTACTTGTTCCATAACATAAACTTCTAGACTATCTCCTTCTTTTATGTCATTAAATCCATCAATTTGAAGTCCACACTCATATCCTTTATCAACTTCTTTTACATCATCTTTAAATCTCTTTAATGATACTAGTTTTCCATCATGTATTACTATATTATCTCTTATTACTCTAATTCCTGCATTTCTTGCCACTTTTCCTGTTAATACATAAGATCCTGCTATTGTTCCTACATTAGAAACTTTAAATGTTTGTCTTATCTCTGCTGTTCCAATTACTACTTCTTTATATACTGGATCTAACATTCCTTTCATTGCTGCTTCTACATCATTTATTGCATCATAAATTACAGAATATTGATTTATTTCTACTCCTTCTTTATCTGCAATTGTTTTTGCTATAACTTCTGGTCTTACATTAAATGCAATTATTATTGCTCCTGAAACTTTTGCTAATGTTACATCAGATTCTGTAACTCCACCTACATTTGAATGTATTACTTTTACCCTAACTTCTTCATTAGATAATTTTTCTAATGATTGTTTTAATGCTTCTACTGAACCTTGAACATCTGCTTTTACTATTAAGTTTAATTGTTTCAAGTTTTCACTTTCAATTTTGCTAAATAAATCATCAAGAGTAACTACTGTATTTACATTTATTTCTTTTTGATGTTTTTCATATTTCCTTTTCTCAATTAAATGTTTTGCTGTTCTTTCATCTTTTACTTCATAGAAAGTATCTCCTGATTCTGGAACAGATGTTAAACCTGTAATTTCAACTGGTGTAGAAGGTCCTGCTGTTTTTACTTTTTTACCTTTATCATTTTGCATTGTTCTTATTCTACCAATTGATGAACCTACTATAATTGTATCTCCAACATCTAATTTACCTCTTTGTACAAGCATTGTTGCAACTGGTCCTCTTGTTTTGTCTAATCTTGCTTCTATAACTGCTCCTTTTGCTTGTTTGTTTGGATTTGCTTTTAATTCTAATACGTCTGCTTCTAATAATACCATTTCAAGAAGATTATCTATACCTTCTCTTTTTTTAGCAGAAATAGGAACATATATTGTATCTCCTCCCCAAGCTTCTGGAACTAATTCATATTTCATTAATTCTTGTTGTACCTTTTCAAAGTTAGCATCTGGTAAATCCATTTTGTTTACTGCAACTATAATTGGAATTTCAGCAGCTTTAGCATGATTAATTGCTTCTACTGTTTGAGGCATTACTCCATCATTTGCTGCAACTACTAAAATAGCTATATCTGTAATCATTGCACCTCTAGCTCTCATACTTGTGAAAGCTTCGTGTCCTGGTGTATCTAAAAATGTTATATCTCTATCATTTATTTTTACTTGATAAGCACCTATATGTTGTGTAATTCCTCCAGACTCACCTTCAATTACATTTGTACTTCTTATAGCATCAAGAAGTGATGTTTTTCCATGGTCAACGTGTCCCATTACAACTATTACTGGTGGTCTTGGTTTTAAATCTTCTTCTCTATCTTCTGTTTCATCTATTAAAATATCTTCATCTGTTACTACATTTTTCTTTGTAGCTGTTATTCCATATTCTTGTGCAATTAAAAATGCTGTATCAAAATCTAACTCATTATTTATTGTTGCCATTATTCCTAAATTTAATAATTTTTTTATAACATCACTACTTGTTATTTTCATTTCAGTAGCTAAATCTTTTACAGATATTGTTTCAGGAATAGTAATTTCTGTTAATTTAAATATCTTTTGCTTTGTTCTATTTTCTTGTTTTGTATTTTTCTTTCTTGCTCTTCTTCCTCTTTCAGTACTTAAATCATAATAATCTAACATTTCTCCTTCTTTAAACATATTAGATAATTTATTTTGTCTTTTTAGATCATTTAATTTATCTGAATCAAAATCATTGTTATTATTGTTTCTACGATTAGAGTTTTTTCTATTCTTTTGATCATCTTGTCTATTTTGTTTTGCTTTGTCTTTAGCTTTATTTCCATAATCTCTAACACTTTCCTTTTCAGCAGGAATATCCACATCCATTATATTTTTAATTTTTTTGTCAATTCCTCTATCATCTAAATTTCTTCTAAAATTATTATTTCTGCCATTTCCATTATTATCTCTTCTATTATGATTATTTCTATCAGTATTATCGTTTCCAAAATTTCTTTTATTATCTCTATTATAATTATTTCTATTAAATGGAGTTTCTCTTTTATTATTCTCAAATTTAGGTTTATCTTTGGTTTCTAGAGCCTTTTTATTAATTTTAGCATCATTAATAACAGGTTCTGACTTTTTAATTTCAGAATCCTTTTTAACTTCTTTTTCTACTACTTCTACTTTTTCTTCTACCTTTTCTTTTTTTTCAGGTTCTTTTTTAGTAGCAATTCCTAATAATTCACTTACAGTAAGAGGCTTTGTTGGCTTATCTCTATAAACAATATTATAATCTTTATTTCTTTTATTTTCGATAAATCCTACATCCTTTTTTCTAGATTGCTCTTTTCTCTTTCTTTCTTCTTCTTTCTTTTCTTCATCATCATTAATAATAACCGCTCTTCTTATTATTACTGGTCCATCATTCTTTTCTTTTTTATTATCCATAGATTTTGTCTTTGAAACTCCTTTAATCAATTTTTCAATTTTACTTGCTTCTTCTTCTGTAATAGAACTTAAATGGCTTTTAGCTTCTATTCCATTGTTACTAGCCGTATCTAAAATTTGTTTTGCTGTTACACCTAATTTTTTTGCCAGTTCATGAATTTTAATTTTTTCCAAATTCTTCACCTCCATGAATTACTTTTTGTATAGCATCTGCTAAATTTTTATCATTAATTCCTATAACTGCTTTATTGTGCTTTCCAATTACTTTACTATTATTATTAATATCCCCATAAACTATCATTTCGACTTTTTCTTTATCACAATAGTATTTAATATTTTTAATAGTTTTTTCTGAAGCATCACCTGCTACTACAACAAGAAAGACTCTTTTTTTAGACATCTCTTCTAAAACTAAATCTGTTCCTGCAAGTACTGCTCCTGCCTTTGAGCTTATGCCCAACAAGCCATTCACTTTATTTATCAATAATTACACCTCTTATACTTTCATATAGTTCTGAACTTATTTCCTTCTCAAAAATTCTTTCTAATCTCTTAGATTTTATCAATTTATTTAGACATTCTTCATTTTTGCAAATATAAGCTCCTCTACCATTCTTCTTTCCTGTTAAATCTGGTTCAATTATACCTTCTTTTGATTTAACTATTCTTAAAAGTTCTTTTTTTTCTTTTTGCTCATTACAAGCCATACATGTTCTTAGTGGTTTCTTTTTAATCACTTTCATCACTTCCCATTATTCTTTAACTTCTGATTTTTTTGGTCTACCTCTTTTTTTCTTTACAGGTTCTTCTACTGGTTCTTCTTTATCTTCTTTCTTTTTTCTTGTTTTCTTTTCCTTTTTTTCTTCTACCTTATCTGGTTCAGATATTTCTACTTCTTCTATCTTTTCTTCTTGAGCTACTTCTTTAGCACCTTCTGCTTCTTGAACTTCTTCAACTTTCTCTGCTTCTTCTGCTTGTGAAAGTAATATTTCTCTTATTTGAGATTCTGATTTTATATCTATTTTCCAATTTGTTAATCTAGCAGCTAATCTAGCATTTTGTCCAGATTTTCCTATAGCTAATGATAATTGGTCATCTGGAACTATTACTTGTGCAAATTTTTCCTCTTCTCTAACATCTACTGCCATTACTTGTGCTGGAAGTAAAGCTGCCGAAATATAAATTGCTGGGTCTTCATTCCATTCTATAACATCTATTTTTTCTCCATTTAATTCATTTATAATATTTTGAATTCTTACACCTTTTTGACCAACACAAGAACCAACTGGATCTATATTTTCATCTCTAGAATATACAGCTATCTTACTTCTTGATCCTGGATCTCTAGAAATGCTTTTAATTTCAATTAATCCTTCATATATTTCTGGTATTTCAAATTCAAATAATTTTCTTACAAAATCTGGATGACTTCTAGATACTATGACTTGTGGTGTTCCTTTCAATCCTTTTTCTACTTCTAAAACATAACCTCTAACTTTGTCATTTACTCTATATGTTTCAGTTAGTATTTGCTCTTTTAATGGCATAACTCCTTCTAGTTTTCCTAAATCCATAACAACAATTCTACCATCTGCTTTTTGAATTAATCCAGAAACTTTTTCACCTTTTTTATCATTAAATTCTGTAAATATCATTTCTTTTTCAGCTTCTCTTATTTTTTGAACTACTACTTGTTTTGCCTTTTGAGCTGCTATTCTACCAAAATCTTTTGGTTTTATTTCAATATTTACTATATCTCCAACATTGTAGTTTTTGTCAATTTTTCTGGCATCTTCTAAACTAATTTCAAGCTCTGGTACTGGTAATTCTTCAACTACTTCTCTTGCAGAATATACATGCATTTCTCCTGTTACTTTATCTATTGTAACTTTTACATTTTCAGCATTTTCATCTGCATCAAAATTTTGTTTATATGCTTTTACTAAAGCTTCTTCTAAAGCTGCAACTAAATATTCTTTGCTTATACCTCTTTCTTGTTCTAATTCATCCATAACTGCAATTATTTCTTTTACATCAATGTTTTTCATTTTTTATTCCTCCTACCAATTAAATATAGTTTTTGCAACAGCTATATCTTTAGAATTTATTTTTATAGTCTCATCACTGACTTTTATTGTAAGCTCATCTTTATTATATTCTACTAATGTTCCTATTAGTTCTTTTTGTTTGTTTATTGGCTTAAATAACTTTATACTTATATCATTTCCTATTTGACTTTGAAAATGTTTTTCTTTTCTAAGTAGCCTTTCAACTCCTGGAGAAGATACTTCTAAAAAATATTGCTCCTTAATATAATCAGCCTCATCTAAAATATCATTAATTTCATTATTTACTTTTTCACAATCATTTATATCTATTCCTTCTGGCTTATCTATAAATATTCGTAAGTAAAAATTTTTTCCTTCTTTTTCATATATTATATCATACAAGTCATAATTCATTTTTTCTATAATTGGTTTTAAAAGTTCTTCTACCCTTTTTTCAATATTATTTGCCAAACTTAATCCCCCTAAACATTAGTAAAGAGTGGGATTGGTTCCCACTCTTCTAGTTTTAATTTTACGACATAGATATTATACACTTATTTATTAGCAATTGCAAGCTTTTTTTATTTTTTCGTATGACAATTTGTGCTATTATTTTTAAACCTGTTTTACCACCCAGTCTGTAATTAAATATTTTGAAGTTTCTTTATTATACTCAACAGTTACTATAATATTTTCGTCAATCTTATCTGTTAAATCACTTACATTATCTAATTGTATTTTTGTAATTCCATTTTCTGAGCTTAATACTTTTGCTTTTTTATAATCTATAGCCAGTCCTGCCCCAACTCCTAAATTGCACCAATAAACTTTTCCATTATATTCTTTTAATTCATAATCAAAAGAATATGGGTCAAATTTAGAAATCTTATCTTCTGAAACATAATTTGCAGTTTGCTTTTTTAGACTATCTAGACTATCTAAGCCTACTAATTCATATATCATTGCATATGGATCTGCTCCTGGTATTGTTATACTTCCAGTTACTTCTTTATATTCAAACACTTCTGGCCAACCATAAATGACTCCTAAATATGCTCCTGAAAACCATTTTAAGTTTTCTCCTACTTTTTCTATAACATTTTCTTGTGTAATTTTACTATTTTCTTCATCTCTTTTTGCTTTTTCCTCAGTTGCTACTTTTATTTCTTCTTTTTTATTTTCTAGTTCATTTACTTTCTCATTAACATCATTTTTAATTTCTTCTGTTATAATTTCATCATTTGTTTTGGCTCCTTCTACTGCTTCTGTTACAATGTTTTTAAATTCTTTTTCATCTGCATCTAAATTAAAATCTTTTTCAGTACTTCCATCTATTTCTGTTTTTATAAAAGTTTCATCAAATTTTGAAATACTTGGAATTTCTTCTTCTGTATTAGAATTCATTTCATCATTACCAAAAGTATATTCTGCACTTATTTCTCCTGTATTTACATCATCATTATTACTCGAATTTTCAAATTCCTTTAAAATATTTTCTATTGGTTTATAATATTCTGTATTTTTTCCATCTTCACTTTCTGATGTTAAATGCAAATACCATATATATTGTTTTAGTTCTATATTATATAGCAGCTCTGCTTGTGAAGCTTGATCAAATAACATATAACTTACATTTCCATCATTATTTATATAATAGATATTCGTACATTTTCTTCCGTCTTGCATATAACTAATTAGCATTTGTGGTTCTTTATTCTCTTCAAAATTACAAAACTGTATTTTAGGGTCTTCCACTAATTCTGTAATTCCATAATTGGTTTGCCTTTCTTCTGCACTTTTTTCTTTAGCTTCTTTTAAATAAATATAATATTTGTCTCCCCATTCAGTTCCTGTTGACTTACTTTTTTGTACATATTTATATGTAAAAATCCCTGCTAATATAGCTACTATAACTACTACAATAACAATAGCTATTATCTTTGTCTTTTTTGACATTCAAAATCCCCCTTTATTTAATTTATATATTATATGTTTCATTCTATATGTAAATTGTAAAAATGTAAATCCAAATTATACTTTGTATAATATTGTTTTATCCTTTATATTATTGCAGTTTCGTGCCAAATATTGT
>CATJZH010000168.1 GCA_949746285.1 uncultured Clostridia bacterium | reverse complement strand
TATTTTTTATTTATATTTAAATTAATTTGAATCTTGTATAATATTTTTAACACTTTCCACAATTAATTTTGTATTTGTTTTTTCTTTTATTTCTTTTTCAATTTTATTTACGGCATGCATTACTGTAGTATGATCTCTATTTCCAAAATCCGCTCCTATTTTTGGAAAAGACATTCCAGCAACTGTTCTGCATAAATACATTGCTATTTGTCTTGGATAAGCGATGTCATTAGATTTTTTTGATGATATTAAATCTTTTTTATCTATATTAAAATATTTTGCAACTATTTCTTGTATATAGTCTGCAGAAATAACTTTTTCTTTTTGTAATACAATATCATTTATAGATTTTTCTGCTATTTCTATTGTTATAGGACTATGAGTTAATGACGCATATGCTATTATTTTATTAAGAGCTCCTTCTAGTTCCCTAATATTTGAATCTATTTTTGTGGCAATTACAGATAAAATATAATCATCTATTAATATTTTGTCTGCTTGTACTTTTTTTCTTAAAATAGCTAAACGGGTTTCATAATCTGGCATTGAGATGTCTGCTAATATGCCCCATTCAAATCTTGATTTTAAACGTTCTTCTAATAAAGGAATATCTCTTGGAGGTTTAACACTAGAAATTATAATTTGTTTTCCATTTTGATGTAAACTATTAAAGGTATGAAAGAATTCTTCTTGTCCTGTCTTTTTTCCTGCAATAAATTGAATATCATCTATTAATAAAACATCTATATTTCTATATTTATTTCTAAATAATTCATTTTTGTAGTTTGCATCTTTTATGGAATTAACTAATTCATTTATAAACTTTTCAGATGTAACATATAAAACTTTCATATTTGGATTATTTTGAATTATCTTATTTCCAATTGCGTGCATTAAATGTGTTTTTCCCAAACCAACACCACCATAAATAAATAATGGATTATAAGCAGTTGCTGGAGATTCTGAAACAGCAAATGCAGCAGCTTGGGCAAATTTATTATTATTTCCAATTACGAAATTTTCAAATGTATATTTTGGATTTAAAAAACTATTAGTATAGTTTTCTGTATTTACAAAAACATTTTCATTTTCTTCTATGTAATTATTATTTATATTTTCTTCT
>CATJZH010000167.1 GCA_949746285.1 uncultured Clostridia bacterium | reverse complement strand
TTTAAGAGAT
Source organism: uncultured Clostridia bacterium (assembly GCA_949746285.1). Lineage (GTDB taxonomy): Bacteria > Bacillota > Clostridia > TANB77 > CAG-508 > Scatovivens. The sequence goes on along the minus strand of CATJZH010000167.1, from coordinate 9,139 downwards.
TTACCAGAGAAATTTCATGGATTAAGAGATATAGATTTACGTTATAGACAAAGATATGTAGATTTAATAGTAAACCCAGAAGTAAAAGAAACATTCCTTTTAAGAAGCAAAATTTTGAAAGAAATAAAAAACTTCTTTGATAATGAAGGATATTTAGAAGTAGATACACCAATATTAAATACAATAGCAGGTGGAGCAGCAGCAAGACCATTTATAACGCATCATAATACATTAGATATGGATATGTATTTAAGAATTGCAAATGAACTATATTTAAAAAGACTTATAGTAGGTGGCTTTGATAAAGTTTATGAAATGGGAAGAATGTTTAGAAATGAAGGAATGGATATAAAACACAATCCAGAATTTACTAATATAGAATTTTATGCAGCATATCAAGATTATAATGATATGATGGATACATCAGAAAATTTAATTAGAACTGTTGCTAAAAAAGTTTTAGGAACAGGAAAAATAAATTATCAAGGAACAGACATTGATTTAGAAACACCTTGGAGAAGAGTTACAATGATAGAAGCAATAAAAGAAGTAACTGGAGTAGACTTTAATAACATAAATACTGATGAAGAAGCAGTAGCTATTGCTAAAGAAAAAGGTGTTGAAATAGAAGAAGCAAAGAAAACAAGAGGATATATAATAAATGCATTTTTTGAAGAATTTGTAGAAGAAACATTAATTCAGCCAACATTTATATGTGATTATCCAGTAGAAGTTTCACCACTTACAAAAAGAAAACCAACAGATAAAAGACTAGTTGAAAGATTTGAATTATTTATAGATGGTCGTGAGTATGGAAATGCATATTCTGAATTAAATGATCCAATAGATCAAAGAGGAAGATTTGTAGAACAACTAAAACAAAGAGATGCAGGAGACGATGAAGCAAATATGATGGACGAAGATTTTTGTATGGCTATTGAATATGGTATGCCTCCAACAGGTGGTATGGGTATAGGAATAGATAGATTAGTAATGCTTTTAACAGATTCAGCATCAATTAGAGATGTTATATTATTCCCAACTATGAAACCAATAAATTAGTTTTGTGTTAAAGAATGTAAGAAAATAAATTTATTTTTTAAAATTAAAAAGTATATTACAAATGAAATTTTAAGGAGGAATTTAATGTTTGGATATGGAGTAGATAAAAGAGTAATATATATATTACTTGGAGTGTTAGTAATATATTCATTAGCGACTATGACAAGTGGACAGTGGTTAAGTATATTGTTAACACTTCCAGCAGTTATAGTAGCAATTACATTTCATGAATTTGCACATGCGAATGCGGCTGATAAATTGGGAGATACAACTCCAAGAAATCAAGGAAGACTAAATTTAAATCCATTATCGCATTTGGATCCTTTTGGATTTATATTACTTATGTTTGCACATATAGGATGGGGAAAGCCTGTACAAATAAATCCAAACAATTTTAATAGTAATAAATCTAGAGCTTTTTGTAATGCTATGGTAGCTTTGGCAGGACCGCTAATGAACTTTTTTATAGCTATAATTGCATGTATAGTTTATGTAATATTAGCTAAAATGCATAATTTAGTATTTTTAAATACATTTGCAGGTAAAATTCTAATAATATTTTTGCAAATGCTTATAACAATAAATATTGGATTAGGTGTTTTTAATTTAATACCATTGCCACCATTAGATGGTGAAAAAATATTTAGACATATATTGCCATATAGAGTGCAAGAATGGCTAGATCAAAATTACCAAACACTATATGCAGTTTTTATGATTTTATGGATTTTTGGAATTTTAGAAGTAATAGTTTCACCAGTAATAAGTGTAATTATGAACGGATTATTTTTTGTAGTAGAAAATTTAGTTGGAATATTTATTTAGGGATAACATTAAGTTGTCCCTAAAACTTCATATATAATAGTATAAGGAGAAGAAAATTGAAAGATATATTAATTATGGGAATTGAATCTAGTTGTGATGAAACATCAGTAGCTATTGTAAGAAATGGTAGAGAAGTTTTATCAAATGTAATAAATTCTCAAATAAAAATACATGAAGAATATGGTGGGGTTGTTCCTGAAATAGCTTCAAGATGCCATACAGAAGTTATAAATTTAATAATGAAACAAGCATTAAAAGAAGCAAATGTAAGTTTAGAAGATATTGATGCGATTTCTGTTACACAAGGACCAGGACTTGTAGGAGCATTACTTGTAGGAGTTTCATATGCAAAAGGATTAAGTTATGTAACTAAAAAACCATTAATTGCTGTAAACCACATTGAAGGACATATTGCAGGAAATTATCTAACTCATCAAGAATTGAAACCACCATTTATTTGTTTAATTGTATCTGGTGGACATACACATTTAGTAAATGTTAAATCATATAGTGAATTTGAAATATTAGGTAAAACTAGAGATGATGCCATAGGAGAAGCTTTTGATAAAGTGGCAAGGGTTATAGGACTTGGATATCCGGGAGGACCTAAAGTAGATAATTTAGCAAAAGAGGGAAATCCAAATATAAAATTACCAGTTACACATTTTGATAATTTAGATTTTAGCTTTAGTGGAATAAAAACAGCAGTTATAAATTTAAATCATAAAGTGCCAGATATAAATAAGGCAGATTTGTGTGCAAGCTTTCAGATAGCTGTTACAGAAATGCTTATAACAAATGTTAGGAAAGCAGTAAATATGTATAATTCAGATAAAATAGCAATAGCAGGTGGAGTTTCAAGAAATTCATTTATACGAAAATCATTTGATGATTTTGCAAAAGAAATGGATATAAAAGTATATTATCCAGAGCCTGTACTTTGTACAGATAATGCTGCTATGATAGCAGCTGCTGGATATTATAATTATATAAATAATGAAAGAGCTGATTTAAAATTAAATGCAATACCTAATTTAAAAATAGGAGAATAAGATGTCAATATATGTAATAGGAGATTTACATTTAGCTTTTTCAGTAGATAAACCAATGGACATTTTTGGAAATAATTGGGAAAATCATGCTGAAAAAATAAAAACAAATTGGATAGAACAAGTAAAAGAGAATGATATTGTTATATTACCAGGCGATTTTTCTTGGGCAACCTACTTAGAAGATACATATAAAGATTTTGAATATTTAAATTCTTTACCAGGTAATAAAATAATTTCAAAAGGAAATCATGACTATTGGTGGACTACTGTTACAAGTATGAAAAAGTTTTTAAAAGAAAACAATTTTGAAAAAATTGATTTTCTATATAATAATTCATTTTGTGTTGAAAATAAAATAATAACAGGTACTAGAGGATGGGTAAATACTTGGAAATCTGAAGAAAACTTTAAGATATTAAAAAGAGAAAGAGACAGATTAAAATTATCTATTGAGAGTGGAATTAAAGAATTTGGAAATGAAAAAGAGATCATAAGTTTTATACATTATCCACCATTTTATAAAGAAAAGTGTATACCAGATGAAATAAATTTTATAAAACTTATGAATGAATATAATGTAAAAAAATGTTATTATGCACATTTACATGCAGATTCGCATAAAGAAGCGATAGAAGGAACTGTGGATAATATTGAATTTAAACTAGTAAGTTCAGATTATTTAAAATTTGATTTATTAAAAATAAATTAAGCCAGAAAGGAAAATTAAATGCAAGATAAACAAAAAAATATTAGAAATTTTAGTATAATTGCACATATAGATCACGGAAAATCTACACTGGCAGATAGAATAATAGAAATGACAGGAGTATTATCTGAAAGAGAAATGGAATCTCAAGTTTTGGATAATATGGACATAGAGCGTGAAAGAGGAATTACTATAAAATCACAAGCAGTAAAAATGAATTATGTTGCTAAAGATGGGCAAAATTATGAATTTAACTTAATAGATACACCAGGACATGTAGATTTTAATTATGAAGTTTCAAGAAGTTTAGCAGCTTGTGAGGGTGCAATTTTAGTTGTTGATAGTACACAAGGAGTTGAAGCACAAACTTTAGCTAATGTATATTTAGCATTAGATGACAATTTGGAAATATTACCAGTAATAAATAAGGTTGATCTTCCAAATGCTAGACCTGATGAAGTAAAAAAAGAAATAGAAGATATAATAGGAATTCCTGCAATGGATGCACCATGTATATCTGCCAAAACAGGGTTAAATGTTGAAGAGGTTTTAGAAAGAATTGTAACAGATATACCAGCACCTTCAGGAGATGAAGAATCAGAACTTCAAGCACTTATATTTGATTCATATTATGATAATTATAAAGGTGCTTTAAGTTATGTAAGAATAAAAAATGGAACAGTAAAAGCTAATGATGAAATTTTATTTATGGCGACTGGTAAAGTTTTTACAGTTGCAGAAGTTGGTTATTTTGGAGCAGGAAGATATATTCCTGCAGAAAAACTACAAGCAGGAGAAGTTGGATATATAGCTGCAAGTGTAAAAACAGTATCAGACTTAAATGTAGGTGATACAATTACTTTAAAAAAATTACCTGCAAAAGAACCACTACCAGGATATAAAAAAGCTAATTCTATGGTATATTGTGGGATGTATCCAATAGACGGAAGTGAATATGAACCTTTAAAAGAAGCTTTAGAAAAATTAAAATTAAATGATGCAGCACTTAATTATGAACCTGAAACATCAGCAGCATTAGGATTTGGATTTAGATGTGGATTTTTAGGATTATTGCATTTAGAGATTGTAATAGAAAGATTAGAAAGAGAATTTGATATAGGATTAATTACAACTGCACCTTCTGTTATTTATCAAGTTCATAGAACATCTGGAGAAATTATAGAACTTTATAATCCTACAGATTTACCACCTCAAACTGAAATAAGCTATATGGAAGAACCTATAATGAAAGCTGAAATAATGATTCCAAAAGAATTTGTTGGAAATGTTATGAAAGTATGTCAAGAACGAAGAGGTGTTTATTTAGATATGAAATATCTAGATGAAAATAGAGTAACTTTAGAATATGAGCTTCCGCTTAATGAAATTATATATGATTTTTTTGATACGATAAAATCTAAAACAAAAGGATATGCATCAGTTGATTATGAGTTTAAAGAATATAGAAGAGCAGAACTTGTAAAATTAGATTTGCATATAAATAATGAAGCAGTAGATGCATTATCTTTTATAGTTCATAAAGATTCGGCATATGAACGTGGAAGAAAAATGGCAGAAAAGCTAAAAAAAGTTATACCAAGACAATTATTTGAAATACCAATACAAGCAGTTGTTGGTGGAAAAATAATAGCGAGAGAAACTTTATCTGCAATGAGAAAAGATGTTTTAGCTAAATGCTATGGAGGAGATATTACTAGAAAGAAAAAATTATTAGAAAAGCAAAAAAAAGGTAAAAAGAAAATGAGACAAATAGGAAATGTAGAAGTTCCTCAAGAAGCTTTTTTAGCAGTTTTGAAATTGGATGATGAACAATAAATAGTAGAGGTTATAGGAAAACCTTAAAAACCTAAATAAAGATATAGGATGAAAAATTAAATGGAAAATAATAACAATAGAAAATCTGTAAGAAGACAAGGTGAAAGAAGAGGAAGTGAAAGAAGAAAAGGAAATGATAGAAGAAAAAATAGCATGCCTCTAAAAAATGGAGAAAATGAAAGAAGACAAGGAGATAGGCGAGCTAAAGATGAAAGAAGAAAAATTGAAAGAAGAACTATACAAGATAGAAGACAAGTAAATGAAGAAGATAATTCATATGAAGATATTGTTTGTGGAAGAAATGCAGTATTAGAACTTTTAAAATCAGATAAGGATATAAATAAAATCTTTATAGAAAATGGCGAGAAACATGGTTCAATAAAAGAAATAATAGCTAGAGCAAAAGAAAATAAAGTTGTTTTAGTAGAAGTTGAAAAATCAAAATTAGATTTAATGGCAGAAAATAATCAAGGAGTTGTTGCCATTATACCGCCATTTAATTATTGTGAAGTTGAAGAAATTTTAGACTATGCACAAGAAAAAAAAGAAGATCCATTTATTTTGATATTAGATGGAATTGAAGATCCACATAATTTAGGTTCTATTATAAGAACAGCGGAAACAGCAGGAGTTCATGGAATTATAATACCTAAAAGAAGAAGTGTATCTGTAAATAGTACTGTTGCTAAAGTTTCAACAGGAGCAGTTTCTTATATGAAAATTGCTAGAGTAAACAATCTTAATGAAATAATAAGAAAACTTAAAGATTATGGTCTTTGGATAGTAGCAGCAGATGGAGAAGCAAAGACATTATATTATAATCAAGATTTAAAAGGACCTATTGCACTAGTAGTAGGAAGTGAAGGTTTTGGAATAAGTAAACTAGTAAAAGATAATTCAGATATATTAATAAAAATTCCAATGAAAGGACAAATCACTTCCTTAAATGCTTCGGTTTCAGCTGGAATTATTATGTATGAAGTTGTAAAACAAAGAATGTAAAAAAAAACTCTAAATAGAGTTTTTTTTATATGTATTTTATTTTAAAACATTTGAATTCTTCTAATACATTGTCTGCTAAACAGCTTAGATATATATCTAACTCATCAATATTTTTACAAGCTGCTATAATTATTGGGTCTGCCTCAGAATTGAAAAATAATTCATTTGCTAAATTAAGTGATTCTATGAAAGATAAGTTAGATTTATTTTTAGCTAAATTAAAAGCTGTTTTAAATCTTGTAAAAGATGTGTTTTTATAATTGGTAGTAGAAATAGTATATTCTTTATCTATAATATCTTGTATTGAAGAATATTTTTCAGGATTATTAGAGAAACATTCTTCAAGTTCTAATATTGAATATGGTAATATTGCTGTTTGGTCTTTTTCAGAAACTACAAGTATTTTTTCTACAAAATCTGAATCAGTAGTTTTTTCAGGTTCTTTGATTTCTTCAAATGAATTTGCATTTTCTTCAATTGATTCATTATTTTCTGGAACTTCTAATTCTTCAAAAGCAGGTGTTTCTGAAATATCATTTATAATAAGTTCTTCAAGTAGGCTATCAGAAATATCATCAGATAAAGTAATATTTAATGCTTCTTCTGCCATATCTTCAGAGTAAACTAGATTATTAATTTCTTCTGAATTATCAAATTCTTCTTCGGCAGAATTTTCAAAACTAGCATCTTCTGGAATTATATTTTCATCATCTGAAGTATCAGTAGAATTTAATTCTGATTCTTCTAGTAACTGTTCTTCTAATATTTCTTCTAATAAAGAAGATTCAAATTCATTATCAGCAGATATAGTAGTATCTGGCTGTTTATCTATGTCATCATTAATTGTATCATTATTTAAAATATTATAATCTAATAATAGTTGTTCTTCTATTATTTCTTCTAATAAAGAATTTTCTAGTTCATCATCTAAAATAGATTCATCATTAGAAATATTTTCAGTATTAGACACGGTTTCTTGATTAATTGTATCTGTTTCTTCAGATAAGAAATCTTCTTGAATATTATCATATTCTGGTAAGTTTTCTACTAATGTTTTTTCAATAGTATCTTCGGAAGATGTAGGTTCCAAAATATTTTTTTCAGCAATTTCTTCAATTTTTTTATCATAATCATATTCTTCAGAAGGTATTTCTGGAATATTTTCAGGAAATACTACTTGCATAAATTTTAAAAGTGATTCAATAAAAGAATAATAGAAAACATTGTCATCCGATATTTTTTCAGATAATTCAAGATATTTACTATTATATTCATCTAAAGAAAAAGTTTCTAAAGAATTTGTTTCTAAAGCAGTTTCTAAACAATGTTTTAGCTCAATAATTTCACTTATATTTCCTTTTAAATTTTCAAAACTCTTTTTTATACTATTAAGACATGAAATTAGAGAATTTGCATCTTGAGGGTCTGTGGCATTAAAAATACCTTCAGAAATTTTTTCAAGATACAAAAGTAAAGTCTTTTTTAACTTTCTTTGTTCAGTTAAAATGTTATTTAATACTTCTAATTCTTGCTTTATAGAATTTTGATCTGGTGTAAATTTTGATATAATCATTTCATCCTCCGTTTAATAATTAAATTATAATATAAAGAAAAATAAATTACAATAAAAATTTACTTTAATACAAAAAATATTTAAAATATTGTTAAATTACTTGCAATACTATTTTTTAAGTGATAAAATATTTATGTCGAAAGTAAATAGACATATAAATCGAAACAGATTTAAAAAAAAAACCCTTTTTTTAAATCTGTTTTTTTGTTTTTTAAAAATAAATTATAGGAATTGGAGAAGAAATAAAGTGGAATTAGCATTTGATAATGAAAAGTATTTAAAAATTCAAAAAGAAAAAATTGAAGAAAGAATAAAAATGTTTGATAATAAGTTATATTTAGAATTTGGTGGCAAAATTTTTGATGACTATAATGCAAGTAGAGTATTACCAGGTTTTAATTCAGATGCTAAAATAAAACTTCTACAAGAATTTAAAGAAAATTTAGAAATAATTTTTTGTATAAATGCAAATAATATTCAAAAAAATAAAATTAGAGCAGATTATGGAATAGGATATGATGTTGAACTTTTAAGACTAATAGAAAATATTTCTGAATTAGGTATTTTAATTAATAGTGTAGTAATTACGATGTATACAGGACAAATAGCAGTAGAAAAATTGAAACAAACATTAGAAAGTAAAGATGTAAAGGTATATGTACATGCTCCTACAAAAGGATATCCAGATGATGTTGAAACAATTGTAAGTGAAGAAGGATATGGAAAAAATCCATATATAGAAACTACAAAAAAATTGATAGTGGTTACAGCACCAGGCCCAAATAGTGGAAAGTTAGGTACATGTTTATCACAGCTATATCATGAACATAAAAGAGGAATAAAAGCAGGGTATGCGAAGTTTGAAACATTTCCTGTTTGGGACTTGCCACTTATGCATCCAGTAAATATATCTTATGAAGCCGCAACAGCTGATTTAGGAGATATAAATATGATAGATTCATTTCATTTAGAAGAATATGATATAAAAGCAGTAAATTATAATAGAGATATTTCTGCATTTCCAATTTTAAAAAATATATTAAATAAAATAACTGGAGAAGTTATATATAAATCTCCTACTGA
>CATJZH010000166.1 GCA_949746285.1 uncultured Clostridia bacterium | reverse complement strand
TGGCTTAACTACTGCAAAAGATTTTATTCCAAGTAATACTATAAATATTAAAAATATTACAATTATTTTATTAATAATATTTTTTTTATTCAAAACTAACACTTGGAGCCTCCTTACTAGATGAATCTGCCTCAAAGTAATCTTCTTTTTCTAATCCAAACATATTTGCTAATATATTATTTGGAAATTTTATTATTGTTGTATTATATGTTTTTACAACGTCATTATAATCTTTTCTTGCTACTGCAATTCGATTTTCAGTTCCAGCTAATTCATCAGATAATTGAATAAAGTTTTCTGATGATTTTAATTCTGGATAATTTTCAACTACTACCATTAAAGCATTTAATGAATTAGTAAGTTCATTATTAGCATCTGATTTTTCTTGTGTACCATTCGCATTTAATAATTTAGTTCTTGCCTGCGTTACTTTATCTATTACTTCTGTTTCGTGATTAGCATAACCTTTTACCGAATTTACTAGATTTGGAACTAAATCTGCTCTTCTTTGTAGCATTACATCTAAATTTGAAAATGAATTTTCTACTGATTCTTTTTTAGATATCATTCCATTATAACTAGAAATTCCTCCTATTAAAAAAATAATTACTACTACTATAATTCCAATTATAATCATTGTACTTTTTTTCATAAACTATTCCTCCTATTTAAATAAGGCAATTATACTAAATGTACAATTGCCTTTATTCTTAAGTTCTATCAGTTACATAATATCCTACACCTCTTTTAGTAATAAGGATTTTAGGATTTGCTTTATCTTTTTCTATTTTATCTCTAATTCTATTCATTGTAACATCTATTGTTCTTATAGCACCTACATATTCCTCATATTCCCATACTTCACGAAGTAACATTTCTCTTGTAACAACTTGTCCTGGTTGACTAGCTAAATATTTTAAAACATCAAATTCTTTTTTTGTTAAATTTATTACTTCACCTTTAACTTTTGCTTCTACTTTCTTTAAGTCTAATGTTAAGTCTCCAACTTTTATAATATTATCTTTATCTTCATTTTTTTGAGTATTTATTTCTATATTTGAGTTTAATTCTGCTTTTCTTAAATTGGCTTTTATTCTAGCCATAACTTCTCTTATTTGGAAAGGCTTTGTTATATAGTCATCTGCTCCCATTTCTAATCCAACTATTTTATCTGATTCTGTATCTTTAGCAGATATCATTAATATTGGAATATTCGAAATATTTAATGCATATCTTATTTTTTTGCAAACAGATATTCCATCCATTTTTGGAATCATAACATCTAACAATATTAAATCTGGTTTTTCATTTATTGCCATTTCTACAGCTGTAACACCATCATATGCTTCTAATGTGTTATATCCTTCTTTTTGTAAATTAAATACTAATAATTCCATTATACTTTGTTCATCATCTACTACTAATATAGTTTTTTTATCTTTTTCAACCATTTCCTCCACAGAATTACCGCCTTTCTAAATGATTTTCGTTTTATTACTTAACTTATATCATATTTAACATTTTTGTACAAGTTTTTTTTCAAATTAATTTCTTTTGTGTTAAATTTAAACTTAAATTTTATAAATTATTAAATATTAATTTCAAAATGGAATTTACTAAATAATATATAATTTTTTACATAAAGACTTCTATATTATAAATCTTACAATTATCTTGAAGTAATATTTTTTTATCTCGTATTTCTTCTCCATTTACTATAAATTTTTCTACTCCTGTGTTTTTACTGTTATTATTTCTTACTTTTATTTTATATAAACTAGTTTTATATTTGTATGAAATTTCGTATTCTTTCCATTCTTTTGATATACAAGGTTCTATTCTTAAATATCCTTTTTCTATTTTTAATCCTAATATATACTCTAATATTGCTTTATAATACCAACTACTTGATCCTGTATACCAATTCCAACCTCCTCTTCCAACTAAATCTTTATTGCTATATACATCTGCTGGTATAATATATGGTTCTAATTTAAATCTTTTCGCTTCTTCTTTATTTCTTGAATGTTCTATTGGATTTATAATTTGTGCTAGTTCTACTGCTTTATCTCCAAAACCTAACAATGCTTCTGCTATAACTAGCCAACATGCTCCATGAGTATACTGTCCCCCATTTTCTCGTATTCCTGGTGGATAAGATTTTATATATCCTGGATTTACATTTGATTTTTCAAATGGTGGGTCAAATAATTTTATAATTTTATTTTCTTTGTCTACTAAATAATTTTCTACTTCTTGTAGTGCTATAAATTTTTTGTCATTATCTCCAGCACCTGAAATAACTGACCAGCTTTGTGCTATACTATCTATTCTACATTCTTCTGAGTTTATACTTCCAATTTCTTGGCCTTCATCTGTAATTGCTCTTTTAAACCAACGTCCATCCCATCCTTTTGTATTAACATTTCTTCTTATTTTTTCCTTAATTTCTGTGTATTTATCTACTAAATCTTTTCTATTTCTATTTTCACATATTGGTATAAATCTATTTAAAATATCATATAAGAAAAATGCTAACCATATACTTTGTCCTTCTCCTTTTGCTCCTACTTTACTAAATCCATCATTCCAATCTCCTACTCCTATTTTAGGGAAAGGCTCTATTCCTTTATCTATTGTATGATTTATCGCTCTTACACAATGTTCAAATAAACTTTCTTTTTGTTGACTTGCATGGTAAAGATTATATTTTTCTTCTTCACCTTCTTCAAGATGTTCTCCTTTTAAATATTCTATTTGTTCATCTAATATACTTTCATCATTTTCTAAATTTACATATTCAATTGTTCCATATGCTAACCATAATAAGTCATCTGAAAATCTTGTTCTTATTCCTCTTTTTGTTTCATTATGCCACCAATGAAGAACATCTCCTTCTATAAACTGATGTCTTGCACAATTTATTAATTGTTCTTTTAGATAACTAGAGTCTATATATCTAATCCCTAAAGTATCTTGCAATTGATCTCTAAATCCAAATGCTCCTCCTGATTGATGGTACCCAGTTCTACCTAAAAGTCTACTTGATAAAGTTTGATATACCAGCCAACCATT
>CATJZH010000165.1 GCA_949746285.1 uncultured Clostridia bacterium | reverse complement strand
TACATTTTACTTTTGTATAATTGCTTCATTTTTCTATAGTAACTAAAGGTTTTTCCAATAGTTTGACTCTCATAATGTATAAATTTTTCACTATTTAAACTAATTGTTTTATATTTTTTTTCAAATAATTTTTTAGCTAAAATATCTTCTTCATAAAATAAAAATACATTTTCATCTAAAAAATCAATTTCCTTCAATACATTAGTTCTTATAATAAAAAATGCACCAGATATAGCTTCTACTTCTAATACCTCATTCTGATAATCTTTTTCACTATATTCACCATCTCTTAATTTTTTATAAAAAAGGAATTCTAAAACTCTTGTTGAATGAATAACATCCAACCAAAAAGTTCTCATTTTCCAACTACTTCTTCTGATAGGTTTATTATCCTTATTAAACATTCTTGGAGCTATAACTGCTATTTGTTCATCTTCATCTATAGTTTTTAAACAATTTTTAATAGCGTTTTCTGATATTTCTATATCTGGATTAGAAATTATAATATAATCATACTCTTCATTTTGTTCTTGCAAATATTTAACACCAAAATTATTTCCATAATCATAACCACCATTTTTCTTAGACTGAATTACAATTACTTTATCATCTTCCAATTGCTCTAATTTTTCAAAAGCACCAATAGTTGTAGACAAATTGTCTACAACTACTATTCTATCTATAATATTATATTTTGATATAGCACTTACATATTTTTGAGTATCTTCAACATCATTATAATTTACTATAATAGCTGCTACTTTCATAATTTCTCCTCATGTCCGTTTGGGGACGTTTGTTAATGGACATTTTTGTCCAATTGGGGACGCTAGTTTATTTTTCATATTATATTTTAAACAACATATGTATAAAACTGGACAAAAATGTCCATTAACAAACGTCCCCAATAGGTCATCTTTTTTCTAAAATAACTCCAGCTTCATTGTTAAATATTACTTTGTAATCAGTAGTATCTTTATATTCATCTGCTGTAAATAATACAAAGTATTTTTTATCATCTTCTTTTAGCCAATCTTTTACTGAAGTTTCAACCACTGCTTTTTGCAAATCATTTATACTCTCTCCACCTGATTTTATTCCAGATATAACATATATCCATGCTTTGCAATTTGTGTTCATTCCACCTACTAACATATTTTTCAATGTCAAATCTTCCACTTCTCCCATTGCTTCTGCTAGTTTTACTCTATTTTCATCTACTATACAAGATACATTAATATTAGCTGTCATTGCTATATTTGTATCATAATAAATTCCTACTAAACTTTGGGCTTTGAAATTTTCTATTAAAGTTGGAGCTTTTTGAGCTAATTTAATCTCTAATCCTGATATTGCTGTATAAATAATTAAACACCACATTGTTAAATATGTTATAAATATAACTTTTAACTCTTTATTCTCATCATAAGTACTCATAACTTCTACTGCTATATCTATAACTAATATCCACAATATATAATAAATTTTATAATAGTAATATGCAGAAACAATTCCAAAAACCACTCCTGCAAAGGATAGTACGGTTTGTCCACCTAATATAACTAATGCTACTATTTGATAATTTACTTTTTTATCTTTTATTGCTTTATAAATAAATAATACTAAAAATGGTATATAGAATATAAAATCTTGATATAGTGCTTTATATATTCCTCCATCAAATCCTATTGCATCTGTTAATCTATTTTGGTCACTATCTGTAAAAGTTGGAATTACTAAATAACATATAGCTAATATTGTTAAAACTAAAAGTAATCCTGTTATAATTAAAGTTTCTTTTTTGAAAAATTTTAAATATGTTTTTTCTTCCTTTTTTGCAAAATCTTTTATAAACACATATATGCATATAAATGCAAATAATGCTGGAACAAATAAACAATATGAGAATATTATTCCGTACCCCCATTAAAAATATAAGAGATAACATAGTTACAAAATTAGCTTCATTTTTGTCATATATTTTAGCTAAGTAAAATAACCCTGTAGCAAATGCTATTGCAACACTTAAATATGAAAATCCATACAACAAACTAGTATATGGATATGCAAAAGCATATAGTATTACAAATACTATTCCTATTACATAATTTGTTTTGGTTTTTAATTTATCAGATACTAACATATACATTGCTAATATATTAAGTAGCATTATTCCGATTTCAAAAATTTTAAAAGTTACAAAATCTTTAAAGTCTGGTATTATACTTCTTACTACACTCATAAAAATACCAGTATTTATATATGCTCCTGTTTGCATTGTTTTAAAATTGTATCCAGTTTGATTATCTATTTTAGCTAAAATTTTCATATTATCTGCAAAATTTGTTGAAGCACTATAATGCATACATGCGTCTACAGAAGCATTTGCCATTGTTTTTGAAAGTGGAGTATATTGACTAACTGCCATATAACATACAATTATAATTGCTACTGCAATTGCTATAAAGTCTCTTTTTCTTATTTCAAACTGTTGTATTTTTTTATCTTTATAAATTTTAAAACTAAATCCTGATGTTAATATTAAATTTACTATTGATAAAAACAATAAATCTGTTCTTATATTAAACACTCCAAATACCATACATACTAGAATATTAAATCCTAGATATGAAATTAGTGCAAGTATACACCATGATATTAAATTTACTTTTTTCTCGCTTTTCTTTACTAGCACAAATGTAGTAATCATAGCTATTACTGTTAGTATATAGAAAATTCCCATAATAACTCTCTTCCTTTTTATCTATTTATTTTTGCAACATATCCATTTTCATTTTCATGTATAATCTCAATATTTTTATTTGCTCTTACTTTTTCCATTTCTTTATTATACTCATTTAAATCATTTAAATCTCTTGATACTAACTTTACAATATATTTCTTATCTTTATCTGTCATAGCATCATCTAAATTATAAATTTTTGTATCTTGTACAACTTTTTGATATGGTTTTTTATCACTTGAAAATTCTAGCATAGCAGTAGCCCAAATTCTACAATAATAACTTTTTGTCATTAATTCTGTATTTTCAACTGTCATGTCTTCAAAATTTTCTCTAGCATATGTTACTAAATCTATCTCATTAGCATTAAAGTTTGATGTTAAGTCTATTAGCTTTCTGTATTCACAATTTTCACTATAATAAATTCCAACTAAATTTGGAAGTGCATGTTTAGCTTCTTCACTTATAACATGTCCAGCTTTTATCCAAACCCAACTACATACAAACACTCCCCATATAACTACATATGTAAATCCTGTAATTAATGGTTTAATTTCTTTAGCTTTATTTATAATTTTATTTTTACTTTTCCCAATATCTATTTTTTTAATAAGTTCAGGTAAAACCATATATAAAGACAAAATTATAAACAAGTATACTTTTGCGATAGAGCCCTCTGATACTCCTTTTAATAGTAATAATACATACAATATTACTAAACCTATTATATCTATTCTAAATACTTTCCAATCAATATATTTGTTTACTATATCTATTGTTACAGCAAAAACTACTATCCAAATTACAGAATATGTTTTAAACATATAATATAATGAAACTTTTCCTGCAAATAATCCTAAAACTATTAATGCTAAATATCCCATCATACATACTGAAAACACATCCATATAAGTTAATTCTTTTTTCCTAATTTTATTTATAATATCTACAAAATATATTATTGCAAATGGTACATATGGTAAAAAGTTTCTATATCTTTCTGAATAAATTGCTCCATCTATTTTTAAAGCACTTACTAAATCCGTTTGTCCTTCTATAAAAAATGTTGGTATAAATAAATATCCTATTCCAGCTATTGTAACAAGTAATAAAATTCCAGTTACAACTAATGTATTTATTTTAAAAATTTTTAAATATCTTTTTCCTTCATTACTTGATAAATCTTTTAAGAAACAATAAATACATATTGATGCAAATATTGCTGGAACAAATAAACAATATGAAAATATTAAACCTGTTCCTAAAATTCCAATTAAAGATATTATAAATACTTTGTTAAGTTTTTTATCTGAATATAAACATTCTACTACTGCAAGAAGCATTACTACCATTGCTATTCCAACAGCTAAATATGAAAATCCATAAATCCAAGCATTATATGGATATCCATACAAATATAATGTAAATAGTATTAAACTAGCTATTAATCCTCTTTTTGTTTTAATTTTTTCTATAAATGTAGCATAGAAGGCAAGTCCACCTAAAAACATTACTAGAGTTTCAAAAGCTTGATAAATATATGCATAATTGATATTTGTAATACCATTTATTACATTCATAAATATTCCGTCATTTATATATGCTCCTGGCTGCATTACATTAAAATTGAAAAATGATTTGTCTTCTACATTTATAAATATTTTTAAATTATCTGAATAATGTTTAGCAGCTCTATAATGAATTGCTGAATCTACTGCAAAGTGTGATACATCACCATTAAATATATACAAATCTTTTATAAACATTACTGCAAAAATTGCTAAGATTATTATAATTCCAACAATATCTATTTTTCTTACAAAATATTTTTGCATTTCTTTGTATCTTATTACTTTATATGATAGTCCTACTGACACTAATATATTAATTATTGATAACAACCAAATATGTGATGTAATATTTAATAAACCTAAAGTCATCCCTATTAAAATATTGTATCCTAATAAAGATACTATATAAATTATTAACCATTTTATAAAGTTTAATTTTTCATCTGATTTTTTAAACATCATAAAACTTATTCCAAGAATTATTAGTGTTAATATGTATAAAATCTCCATTTTTTTCTCCTTTTATTATTAACTTTTAACTATTTTCTTTGGTAGATTCTAATTTTACTTTTTCTTTATGAATAATAATTTTAGTAACAACAAAATACAAAATAAATTGTATAGCTAGCGTTGTAGTACATGAAAAAGTTGCACCATTTATTCCTAAGTTCAATTTTCCAACTAAAATATTTGAACCTGCAAACGCTATAAGCATCGATACAACATATATTACAAATTGTACAAATGTATGTCTTATTGTAGTTAATGTTACTAAGTTTATATAAGATATTGCATAAAATATATACGAACCTATGATTACACATAAATTCATTCTATACGCTCTTAAATCTAATCCATATATTAAACCTAAAAATTCTGGTCCTATTACAAATGCTGCAAGCACTGCAAAAGCTCCAAAAGCTATAACTATTAATTTTATTTTAAAAGTAACTTCTTCTATTGATTTCAATTCATTTTTTTCATACATCTCTTTTAACTTCCCTAAAAATGGCATTACTATAAATTGTGTAAATAAAGTCATTACAGTTGCTGGCATCATTATATATCCATATATAGCTTGAATATCTTCTGTTAAATAGCTATCTATTGCATATTTAGGTGCATTTAAAATATATATTCCTGCAAATGAATTTACAAATACAAAAAATTCACTTTTTAAAATTGAAATAACATTTTTATAATTTATTTTATTTTCATTATTAATAAGTTTTCTAGTAACTATAAAATAATCATATACTACAAGAATTATTAGATTTACTATTATTACAGTTAGACAAGCTAATCTTAAATCTCTTGTTACTAAATCAACTATTAAAAATAAAGCTATTCCTACAAACCCCTTCAATGTTAAAGACTGTCCAGACTTATATAAAACATCATTTTTTTGCATTACTCCATAAAGTATATCTGAAAATGCTTCTAATCCTTTAAAAATTGCTAATAAGGCAAATATTGTAGTTTTAAAGCCTGTATACCTCTTTATAATTAAGAACCCTGTAGCACCTAATAGCATTATAAAACAAGTAAGGGCTCTATTTGCTATATAATCTTTATCTTTTATTTTATTCTCAATATCTGTTACCTGACATAATCTACCTGAATACATAGCTAAAGTATATAAAATAGTAGCAGTAGCATATGCTATTGAAAATATACCTGCTGTTTGTATATCATTAACTCTTGTTACTATAATTAAAAAAAATAATGAGTTAAAAGAATTTATACCTGTTCCTAAACTATTCCATATAAAATTTTTTAAAAAAGCTTTTTTTTCTGAATCCATTTATAAAACTCCTATCAAAAACAAAATCCTAATCATTAAATCATCTATTAAATTGTTTCGTATTCTTTTCGAATAAAAAGCTTTTTTTAAAGCATGGTTAAAAGTATAGTCTTCTTCTGAAAATAAATCTATTATCTTTTTATTTTCATCTGATAACTGATAATAATAATAGTCTTTAAAATTAATCATTTGTTGCTTAATATCTTTCATTCCATCTTTGAATAAAAGATTTTTTATTCTCCAAATAAGTAGTCTAAAATAACCTTGTCCTTCAGAAGTAGCATTTTCTTTTCTTCTTCTATATTTCACAACTGTTACATTATCATAAGCTACATTTCCCATCCCAACACATAAAAGATATGTCCACCAGTCATGGAAAAAACAAGACTTAGGCATATTCTCTATTATCATATCTCTTGTTTTTTGATTTACCGTCATTGTCATTCCTTGTGTTATACATGCAAAAAGTGCTGTTAAAAATGAATATTTTTTATTTTTAGGTCCACTTGATAAAAACTTCATATTCTCATCATAATAGTCTGAATTACCAAATGCCATATTAGGTTTAGTATTATCTAATTTGTTTAATGAGTTAACTGCAAGTTCTATTTTATTTTCAAGCCAAATATCATCTTGGTCTGCATAAGCATAATAGTCTGCTTTAGCTAATTTTAAAAGCTCAAAAAAACTTTTTATAAATCCTAAATTTTCTCCTTCATATAGCATTATATTATCATATTTTTTTTGATATTCTTTAATTATATTTACAGTATTATCTTTAGATCCATCATCTCTTACTACTATTTCAATATTTGAATATGTTTGATTTAATATTGAATCTAATTGTTCTGCTACAAATCTTTCGCCATTATATGTAGACATTATTACTGCTACTTTTTTATCATTCATTTTTTAATCAATACCTTCCATTACTTTATATATATACATACCATCTTCATTATATAATTCTTCAAATTTCTTTGAAAAAGATTCTTCACCTAAATCTACTGTTGAAAGAACATATTCTATATTAATCTTTTTTAAATCTTTATAATTTATTTTTATAGAAATATTATCTGGATATAATAATTCAACTGTTGTTTTTTCATCTGTAATTTCAACATTTACATGTGCATACCTATTATAAATTTTTCTTAAGTTTTCTGCTTCTTTTTCTCCTAAAAGCGTTTTAAATAAATCCATATTTGGATATAATTGTGTTGAATTTAATGTTCGAATTCCGTTTGCAAGAGCATAGTCATTTATATACCAACCACCATCATTTACAATCCAAATTGCTGATGGATTATTTTCTTTTATTTCTTGCATTTTCACTGCAACTGGTTTAGTATAAAAAATATCTGTTGTTCTAATTATTGGGTTTACTCTTAATCCACTCATTAAGGCAATTGCTATTATTCCATATATTGTATAATTTTTTATTTTTTCATCATTCAAATTCAATATTCCAAATATTGCAGCTAAGAATATTTCTCCACCTAACAATAATTTGAATTTATCTAAATAATGAAAGTCTGCAGCATATCCTATTGTAGTTTTTGCTTTATAAATTATAAATAATGTTGCAAAAACAGCTAAAAAATATGTTAATTTTTTATTCAATAATTTGTCATCTTTTTCAAAATTTCCCATTAAATATATTAATGCATATATAGAAACTGTTCCTAACGGAATTGTAACTCTTCCAGCTGTTGTCATAGACATCTTTGTTATTTGGGCAATTATACTTGGAAAACCAAATACACACCAAATACTTAAGAATCCTCCAACTACTAACATTGGAATCCAGAAATGTAAATCTTTTTTATTTCTAATTACATATATTAGTCCTAATATTAGAGGAATTGGATAAAAAGATAGCATGCTTGAATATTCACAAGGATTTAGAAATTCTTCAAAAGTAAAAAATATATTATAAAAATATGAATATAAATTGTATGCTCCTCCTCCTACTTCATTTCTTTCACCAGGATAATCTGTACTCATTTCTGCTAACAATGTATCTTTTGAAATGATGTACCATCTTCCAAGTAATAGTACCATACAAATTATAGTTATACATATAACTGCAATATCATGTTTTGTAAATTTGTATTTTCCATATTTTATATTTTTAATTAGTAACCATATTACCATTGCTAAAAATACATATCCAAATGATACTTGCCATGCTGGATAAAATACGAATACATACGATAATCCTGAAATTAGAATTCCAAGTGCACATAAATATTTGTTTCTTTTCTTTTCTGTATTCATAAATTTATCTATAAGAACAATTGCTATTTGTCCCCAAATAAGAGTATCCATACAGTACCACCATTGTACTGCTGCTGAAAATGTTATTGCTATCATTCCAGCAAAAGATACCTTTTTATTTCTTTTTGTAAGTATTAAACATAATTCATATGATCCTAGTAACATTGCTGTAAGTCTTACATACCAATAAAAGCTTAGTCCTACATCATTTCCAAATAACATAAATCCAATTTGAAATGGTCTTCCTAACATTAAAATATCTGCTACTGGTGAATTTGCAACTGTAAACATATCTGTTTCAGTTCCTCTTAAAACATTTGAAAAATATTGGAATGGAGATTCTGCTTTACTTTGAGATAAAATATATGTTGTTGAAGTGGCCCATTCGTCTGTTCTAATCATTCTAGGTTTTCCAAGTAATGTATGATATCTTGAATTATCATTATGTGACTGAATTAAACTATTAAAATTTACTATTGATGATCCAGAATATTTAAATGCCATTACAAATAGCAAAAAGGCACAAGCAATTTTGTACCTATGTTTATGTATAAACTCATACATTTTTGAAATTTTGAATACAAAGTGTATTCCTATAAATATAAAAATTATAGAAACTAACATTATTCTATTTTTTGATATAAATTCTGGATACCATCTTCTAAATATTGTATATTCACAAGCTATACTTAGTAATCCAGAAAGAATTATAACTAATGCTATTTTAGTTTTTGTAAAATTATCTTTACTAATAAAAAATTTAACTTTATTAATAATTTTATTTGATATTTTTTCTAATTTCTCTAACATATTTTTTCCAACCTTAAAAAATTATAATATCTTTAATTTATTAAATTTTCACCATTTTACTTCCAATTTAAGCACATCTAATAAAAATCTATTTACCCAAATATAAAC
>CATJZH010000164.1 GCA_949746285.1 uncultured Clostridia bacterium | reverse complement strand
TTTTAGAAATTTATAAATAATTATAAATTTAAAATATTTTGGGAGAATTAAAATAAAGTTAATTCGTTAGTACCACGGGAGGAAAAATGAAAAGAGGAAAAAGATATCAGGAAGCTGCAAAATTAATAGACAGCACAAAAACTTATGAAGCAAATGAAGCTTTAGAAATTTTAGAAAAAATGCCAAAACCAAAATTTGATGAAACAGTAGAACTACACGTTAAGTTAGGTGTAGATTCAAAACATGCTGATCAACAAGTTAGAGGTACAGTAGTATTACCTAATGGAACAGGTAAATCATTAAGAGTTTTAGTATTTGCAAAAGGAGATAAAGCCAAAGAAGCTGAAGCTGCTGGAGCAGATTTTGTAGGGGCAGAAGAATTAGTTCCAAAAATAGAAAAAGAAAATTGGTTTGAATATGATGTTATCGTAGCTACACCAGATATGATGGGTGTAATTGGTAGATTAGGTAAAGTTTTAGGACCAAAAGGATTAATGCCAAATCCTAAATCAGGAACAGTAACAATGGATGTTACAAAAGCTATTTCAGAAATTAAATCTGGTAAAGTTGAATACAGATTGGATAAAACAAATATTATCCATTTAGGAATAGGAAAAGTTTCTTTTGGAGCTAAAAAATTATCTGAAAACTATGAAACAGTTATAGATGCAATTATAAAAGCTAAACCAGCTGCTGCTAAAGGACAATATATAAAAAGTGTTGCTTTAACAACAACAATGGGACCTAGCATTTATATAAACCAAAAATAATTAAAATAAAATATTAACCTAAGACAGTAGGTACAAAATAAATCCTACCGAGGTAAAATATAGAGCGGATGAACTCTTTATTACCTTGTAGTTTTAGGTAATAAAGAGTTTTTAATTTTAAATATAAATATATTGGAGGTGAAATTAAATTGGCTAATGAAAAAATAATCAAACGTAAAGAAGCAGAAGTAAATGAATTAGCAGTAAAAATGAAAGATGCTAGTTTAGTACTTTTAGTAGATTACAGAGGAATTAATGTTGCTGATGTAACAGAACTTAGAAAATCTGTAAGAGAAATCGGAGCAGAATATTCTGTTATAAAGAACAACATTACAAGAAGAGCTTTAAAAGAATGTGGGATAGACACATTAGATGAAGCTTTAGAAGGACCAACTGCAGTTATAATAGCTAAGGAAGAGTATTTACCAGCATTAAAAGCAATATATAAATTTGCTAAAGCAAATGATTATTACAAAATCAAAGCTGGTGTTTTAGACGGAAAAGTTTCATCAGTAGAAGAGTTATCAACTCTTGCACAACTTCCATCAAGAGAAGAACTTATTGCAAAACTTGCTGGATGTTTACTTGCAAATGTTTCAAAACTTGCTGCTACACTTGATGCAGTTAGAGTAAAAAAAGAATCAGAGGCTGAGTAATCAGAATTAGTATAAAATTTTAAATTAAGAAGGATATACAAATATCCATAAAATTAAAAAATATTAGGAGGAATAAAAAATGAGTGAAAAAACAGATAAAATGTTAGAAGAAATCGATAGCTTAACAGTAGTTGAATTATCAGAATTAGTAAAAGGAATTGAAGAAAAATA
>CATJZH010000163.1 GCA_949746285.1 uncultured Clostridia bacterium | reverse complement strand
TTTACTGCATATATTCTTGTATTTGTATCATGGGGTAGATATCTTTTATTCTTTTGTGATATAATATTTTTCATAAGTGATTCATCTCCTTTATATAATCGTTTTTTCGCAAATTCAATTATATATGATTTGAATCACTTATTCAATTTTTATTTATTTTGTTTCACATCAATTGTAATACTACATTTTTTATAAAAAAATTAAAGTTTTTGGTAAAAAATAGCATGGAAATTAAAAATTAATATATAGTTTATGTAAATTTATAAATATTATTCTAATATAATTTTTAAAATAAAATCTTTTGTCAAGAACTTTAAAAAATAAAAAGGCAAATAAAATATAGTAAATATAATACTTTACGAGTTTTTTGGTTGACATTATAACATCTTGCTTTTATAATAATACTGTAGAAAAGAATTAGGAGATGGACTAGATGGAAGAAGAAAAGAACAAATTAAAAATTATTTCGCCAGAAGAAGCTTTAGAAAATTTTATAAATTGGTTTGATAAAAATAAAAAGTTTGCTTTTATTTTAACACTACTGGCAGGAATAATAACACATATAACAATAATTACAGGAACAATTATGAGTCAAGATGGGTTATGGAATTCAATTCAGTATTTTAAACCTGGAGTTTGGGAGACAACTTTAGGAAGATGGGGAATTGCTTTAGTAGAAAGATTAAATAACTTTATTGCAATACCAAGCATTTCTACAGTAACATCGATTTTTATAATGGCTATAACATCAGTTATTTTAGTAGATTTGTTTGAATTTAAAAGTAAAATATCAATTGTATTTACATCATTAATATTAGTTGTAACACCAACTCTTACAGTTACTCTTTTATATGTATATACATCTGTTGCATATTGTTTTAATTTTTTAGTTTCAGTATTAGTAATTTGGTTTTTATACAAATTTAAATATAAAAAAATAGGATTTGTATTATCAAGTATATGTTTTATGTTTTCACTTAGCATATATCAAAGCTATATTGGCATAAGTATAGGATTATGTGTAATGATTAGCATATTAGATTTATTAAGAAATTGTAAAACAATAAAGCAAGTTTTTTATGATATATTAAAAACAATTGGTGCTGTTTTTTGTGGTGGAATCTTATATTATATTTTAACAATGATAATATTAAATGTTTTAAATCTGCAATTGGCAGAATATAAAGCGAACGAAGTATCTATATTAGGAATTATAATAGGTTTAAAAAACACAATACTTCAAGCTTACAAAGATTTTATAATATTCTTTTTTGGAGATTCGATAGTCCATAATAGTAATTTCAGAAGAGAACTTATATATGTTTTATTTTTCATAATGTTTACTATATCAATAATAATAGGTATTGTATCTATAAAAGAAGAAAATAAAAAAATTAAAATAGGAAAGGCTATATTAATCTTAGTTTTTATAGTAGTTTTACCTATATGTTTAAATATAATAGATATTATAATTGTTCAAAATAATATGTATGCACTTACAGCAGTACAAATGACTTTAATTATACCATTCGCATTTGCAATTTTTGAACTTATAAAGGATGTATCTATTATAAAATGGATTGCAAGTATAAGTTGTATAGTAATAATGGGAACATATTATTTAGCAGATAATACTTCATATGCAGCGGTTCAATTAACCTATAATCAAGCATATTCAACGACAATGAGAATTATGGATAGAATAGAAAATACACCTGGATATAAAGCAGAATATCCGATATTATTTGGTGGAATTATAGGAGATTATAACTATCCAAGAAGCTCATCTTTATATAGATATACAGTAGGATCTATTGTTACTAACCCAGTTTTTCATATTTCTTATAGTGGAGCTACAGGTACTTGGGTAAATTTTATAAAGATATTTTATGGACTTGATATAATACCATGTGATGAACATGTTTATTATAGAATTGTAACAAGTGAAGAATATAAACAAATGAAGAAATTTCCAGATGAAAGTTCTGTAAAAATTATTAATGGAGTCGTTGTAGTAAAATTAACAGAAAGCCCAGAATTACCATTTTAGAAAGGATTAAAATATGAGTAAAGTTATTATAGTGACTGGTGCAAGTAGAGGAATAGGTAGAAATATAGCTTATAATTTAGCAGTAAATGGATATAACGTTATTGCTAATTATAATAATTCAGAAAAAGATGCACAAAAACTAAAAGATGAACTAAAAATGCAAGGAATAGAAATAGATATTTTTAAAGCTAATGTTTCTAAAAGAAATGACGTTCAAAAGTTAGTAAATTTTGTAATAGATAAATACAAAAAAATAGATGTTTTGATAAATAATGCAGGAATAGCACAAAGTAAATTATTTACAGATATAACAGATGAAGATTTTGAAAAGATGATGCAAACGAATTTATATTCAGCTTTTTATATGTCTCAAGAAGTAATTAGACATATGGTAAGAGAACATAAAGGGAGTATAATAAATATATCCTCTATGTATGGAATAACAGGTGCTTCTTGTGAAGTTCATTATTCTATTGCAAAAGCTGGTATGGATGGAATGACAAAAGCTTTGGCAAAAGAATACGGACCAACAAATATAAGAGTAAATTCAATAGCCCCAGGAGCTATTGATACAGATATGAATAATGATTTAAATGAAGAGGACTGGAAGAAAATTATAGAAGAAACTCCTTTAATGAAAAAGGGAAATCCTATAGATATAACAAGATGTATAAAGTGGTTAATAGAAGATGAATTTACTACAGGACAAGTAATTTCCATTGATGGCGGAATAGTAATAAGATAGAAAATAGAAGGATGTTTATATGTTTAGCGAAAGAAGACTATATGAGATATTAAAAGAGTGTTATGATATTTTAGAAATTAATGAAAATGTAGATGAAATCAAATTAAGAAAGGCTTATAAAATTGCTTTAAAAAAACATCATCCAGATACTAATTTAGATAATATAGAAATGGCAACAGAAAAAACTAGAAAAATCAATGAGGCGTATGCATTTCTTAAAGATGAGAAAAATAGAAAATTGTATTCTATGTTAAAACAAAAATATGAAAATTTTAAACAAAGTGAATATAAAAATCAGAAAACTACAAACTTTTATGAAGAAGAGAAAGTAAGTGAGAATGTAAATAAATATATTTTTCAAAGAAGAGATGGTAGCAAACTAGAGATTCAACCACTAAAAAAACATTTTATAGCTGGAGAAAAAATATATGAATATAAATTAATTCAATATTATAACAAAACGAGTCAGTAAAAAAGTATAATAGTTATATAGGATATATAGAATATGCATATAAAAATGGTAAGAGATATTATAGAACTTGTGATAGAGACAGTGCAGAAAATTATGATATAGCTATGGATGTATATAAGTTAAAAAATGAAAAAATAATGAAGAATGTGAAGCTTGGTTAGAAAAAACAGGTAAAGTAGTAGTTAATTGAAAGATTATAAATCAATATTTAATTTTTTCGGATCCAATGAATGTTGTAGATATTTTATATAGTGAAGATATAGATTTTAATGAGATAAGAAGTAATAAAAGATATAATAAGTCTATATCAAAAAAATTATTAAACGAAGGTAGAATAAAAGAAAAACTTAAAGAAGGTGGATATATAGGTCAACTTTTATATAATGTAGAAAACGACGACTATGAGATTGTAGTTGATAAAGAAATAGAAAAAGAGTTAAATGTAAAACAAAGAAATAGAGAATAAAAGAAGCTTATATTTTTAAGCTTCTTTTATTACATTAAAGTTCGTTTGTTTTTCTCTTATAATTTCCTGTAATTAATTTTGGTATACAAATTAGCATTTTATATATAGTGAGCTTTATTTTTTTTGACCATATATAAGTTTTGCGAAGTCGTCTAACTGACTTTTCTTCTACAACAATAAGGGATGTTTCAGGATGTTCAATTTCAAAAGAATAATTATTTCCATTATTATTATCCCAATTATCATTTTCATCTTTTATACAGAAATTAAGAGTGCCTTTGTCTAATAATTCTATTTCAATTTGAAAACCTAATTCAGTTTTCACCATATCTGCTTCTATTAAATCTTCCCATTCTTCACCAAAACCATATCGTATATGAGCTTTAGCTGCTCCATTTTGAAAAAGTAAACCAGTATAAGAAAGTTTTATTGTATTATTTGCTACTAGTTTATCTGTATTGAAAAATATATTTTTAATTAATTCCATGAGTTTCTCCTTTTATACATAAATTCTTCCAATAATTTGAAATGAATCATGTGAATTTATTGTAATATCTTTAATATCCTTATTATCAGCTTTTAAGATGAATTTATCTTTTTTATATAATAATTTACGGACAAGGTAAGTATTATTAAGTTTAAAAAGTCCAATTGCTTTGTTTTCTACAAGTCCATTTATTTCTACGAATGCATAAGAGCCTTTTTTTATTAAGGGTTCCATTGAAGAATCTGGAACTTTATATGCAAAAGAAGCATTTGAAAACTCAGCAGGGCAATTTATATAATCATCTACTTTTGAAATGGCTGGTATTTTATTATATGAAATATGATCAATATATCCATATTCAACTTGTTCATCAGAAAGATTTTTATCATAAGTATATAAAAGTTGTTGATATGGAATATCTAAAGCTGAACAAATAGATTTTAAAGCTTTATGACTAGGATTTCTTTCACCTTTTTCAATATGAGTTAGATGTCCAATATTTATATTTGTTTGATTAGCTAACTCTGTTTTGGTAATACCTTGTTCTCTTCTAATTTTTGAAATCATATTTCCAATCATTTTTTTACCTCGTATTTTATAGAATATTTTAATAATAAATTTTTTTTTCATGAATATAATATTTGTAATATGACAAATATTTCTTATTAGATTATATATATAATTTTTTTTGTTGTCTAGTATAAAAAATATTGCAGAAAAAAGTAACATATGATAAGATTATAAGCGAAATTTATAGTGGAAAGGAATAACTTAGAATGTCTGCTGCTAAAAAGAAAAAAGGTAAAAATAAGAAAAAAAATCCGCAAAAGAAAAATAATCAGAATGTGAAGAAAAAAATCGAAACAAAAGATAATAATAAAAATGAAAAACCTAAAAAAGAAACTGTTAATAAAAATACAGCAGACAAAGAAAACAAGACAAATAAATCTGTAAAAAACGAAATTAAAGAAACAAAAAATAATAAAGACGAAAAAAGTAAAGATAAAAAAAATGTAAAGAATAGTGAAACAAAGAAACAAGTAAAACCTAAAAATGAAGATTCAAATAATAAAAAACAAATAGAAAAAGTTGAGAAAGAAAAAAATAGTAAAGATGAAAAGAAAAGGGATAAAGCAAATACAACAAAAGAAAAAATAACTAGTAAGAGCGATACAGATAAAAAAGAAGTTAAATCTAATGAAAATATAGAGAAACTAAAAAAGAGAAAAATTTACATATTAGTTTGTATTGCGATTTTGATTATCTTACTAATTGTATTTTCGACAATATTTGCGCTATTTAATTTAAACAATACAAATATAATAAAAGGTATATATATAAAAGAAATTGATATTTCAAAATTAAGTAAAGAAGATGCTACTAAAAGAGTGGATGAACTGACTAAAACAGAACTTATACCAGAAGTATTTTTAAAATATGAAGACAGTTATGAAATATCATTAAAGCCAGAACAAATTGAATTTAAGTATGAAACAGGAAATGCTATTGATGAAGCATATTTAGTTGGAAGAAGTAATAATTTGATTTTGAATAACTATACTATAATATTTACGACTATGTTTGATAAAAAAATACCTATATCATATACATATAATGAAACATTATTAAATCAATTTGTGGATAGTGTTGCATCAGAAATTCCAGGAGTAGTTGTAGAACCATCTTATTATATAGAAGAGAATAAACTTATAATAAGTAAAGGAAAAGATGGAATACAAGTAAAAAAGGAAGAGTTAAAAGAGGAAATACTAAAATCAATATTTAATAGAAAAATAGATGAAATACAAAAAGAAGGATATAAACAGGAATTAAAATTACCAGTACAAGAAGCTAAAGCAAGTAAAATAGATCTTGATAAAATATATGAAGAAATACATACAGAACCTAAAGATGCATATTTTGAACCAGATCCATATAAAATTTATCCAGATGTAGATGGAGTAGATTTAGCTACACCATTAGAAGAGGCAAAAAAAGTAATAGAGTCAGAAGATAAGGAAGAGTACGAATTAGGATTAAATATAACTAAAGCCCAAAAAACAATACATGACCTAGGTACAGAAGCATTTCCATATTTAGTTTCATCATTTAGCACAAGATATGATGCAAGTAATGTAAATAGAAGTACAAATTTAAAAATAGCAGCTAGAAAAATAAATGGAAAAGTACTTATGCCAGGAGAAGAGTTTTCTTATAATAAAGTAGTAGGAAAAAGAACAGTAGAAGAAGGATATAGAGATGCTAAAATATTTGCTGATGGTGGTGTAGTGGATGGATTAGCTGGAGGAATTTGCCAAATATCATCAACATTATATAATGCTGTATTGTTAGCAAATTTAGAGATAACAGAAAGAAAAAATCATACATATACAACATCTTATGTACCAGCAGGTAGGGATGCAACAGTTGTATATGGAGTTAAAGATTTCAGATTTAAAAATTCAAGGAATTATCCTATAAAAATAGAAGCAACAGTAAATGGAGGAGTAGCAGAATTTAAGATACATGGTGTACAGCAAGCAGAAGAATATGAAGTAAGAATATTGCCAATTACAACAGGTTCAATTCCTTTTTCAACATCATATACTAATGATGCAAGCCTAGCTCCAGGACAACAAGTAGTTTCTCAAGGAGGGCATGCAGGATATAGAGTTACAACATATAAAGAGTTAAGATTAAATGGTAATGTAGTTTTAAAAGAAGCTATATCAAATGATACTTATAGCCCAATGACTAGAATAGTAAGAGTAGGACCAAGTGCTCCAGTCGCACCAACATCAGCCGAACCAGTAGCACCTTAAGAACCTGCTCCACAATAGAAAATAATATATAAAAAATGGACGATTTTGAGTTTGCAAAATCGTCCATTTTTGTTTAGATAGATGTTCTTATTTTGAAGAATTCAATTCTTCATAGAAATTAATCATACTAAAAGATATATAAGGGACTAAAGCTAAATAAGAAATGAAAAGAACAATAGCACCTAATACTTCATTAACAAACATTATTATAAGACTTGTACATAAATAGATTAAAAGAATCCAACCTATAAAAGATAAGCAAAGGAATATATAATCCCATTTATGTGTATGCATAAAATTTTCACTTTTTTCAACTATCTCTTTAGCACTATATTCTTTATTATCATAAAGAATATAGTATGTAAGTATATATGATAATAGTTTTACAACATAATATACTGCAGAAACAATAAATAATATTAGGCTAACTATTATAATTATAGGATTAGAAGAATAAGCTATATAATATGAGAAAGCTAAAATAGATATAACTGCAGTTATAACAAATAAAATTATAGGTAATATAACCTTTAATATTGTTCTTCCAAAAACTTTCCAAACCATTTTCATATTATTTAATCCTATAGTAATAAAATCTGTTATAGATACATTTTCATTACGAGATAATTTTAGCATTGATGATAATAGCCCATAAGAAAATGGTAAAGAAATTATTAAAATGATTGTTTGATAAATAAGAGAAATAATATCATTATTTATTATGTTTCCAAATGCTTCTAAAACACCAACAATTATTAGATAAACAAGATTTATTAGGATAACTTTAAAGTAAACACCACTTAGTTTTATTTTTGCATCTTTTTTTAATTCAGATATAACCATAATCGTTATTATACTAGTAAATATCTAGTATATCTCCTTTCTTTAAATTTTTATAGATATATTATCTCTTTTATAAAAAAATAAATCAATATATTTTAAAAGAAAATATTGGTATAAAAAAAGAAAAATATGGAAAAGATTATATAAAAGATTAAAATTGATAGTAGCTTGAAAGGAAGGAAAAGAATGTATTATGAAAGCAAAAAAGAAAGAAGAAGAGATAAGATTATATTAATTGCTTTTATGAGTGTGATAATTGTTTTATTATGTGTACTTATAATAAGATCAGATTATAATAGAGAGGAGAAAAATATAACAACTGGTTATGATGCAAACAAGTTATCCACAACTAGTGAAGAAACTGTTGATAAAGACGCCACAAAAACAATAGCAGATGTTGTTTATAGTGTGGTTGGAATTTCTAAACTTCAACAAACTGGAAATTCCATTTTTTTGGATGACTCAGAGGAAAAGCTAGGATTAGGAAGTGGAGTAGTAGTTACAGAAAATGGATATATATTAACAAATCATCATGTTGCAGGAAATAAATATAGTAATTGTTATGTAACAATGGAAAATGGAACTACTTATGATGGAACTGTGGTATGGTCAGATAGTAATATAGATTTAGCAATTGTTAAAATTAGTGCAGAAAATTTAAATTATTTAGAGTTAGCAGATTCAGATAAAATTACTTTAGCAGAAGATGTATATGCAATAGGAAATCCTATTGGAATAGAGTTTCAACGAACTGTTACAAAAGGTATTATAAGTGGAATAAATAGAACTATAAAATTTAAAACAGAAGAGAGTTATATGGAAGATTTAATACAAACTGATGCAACAATAAATGAAGGTAATAGTGGGGGAGCTCTTGTAAATACAAAAGGTGAACTTATTGGAATAAATACAGTAAAGATTACAGATGCAGAAGGTATCGGTTTTGCGGTTCCAATAAATATTGTAAAGCCAATATTAGAGAAATTAGTTCAAACGGGAAAGTTTGAAGAAGGGTATTTAGGAATTTATGGATATGATAAAGAAGTAATACCATATTTAGATTCTAGTTTAAATATAAATAGTGGAATATATATAGCTACTATTCTTCCAGATGGAGCTTTATTTAATAAAGGAGCATTAGTAGGAGATATAATTACTAAAATAGATGGTATAGAAATAAATAAAATGAATGATTTAAAGAAATATATATATACTAAAAAGCCTAAAGACACAGTAAAATTAACAATTAGAAGACATGAAAAAGAATTTGATATTGATGTACAATTAGGTTATAAAATGAATTAATAATAAAAAGTAAATCTAAGATTTTGAGAAGGTCTAAGATTTACTTTTTTGTTACATTTGCATTAAGTTTTTCTTACAATATGCACATAAAAAATAATATATACTATAATATATATTGAGTAATATTATAAAAATTGACAAATACAGGAAAAAAGCGTATAATTAAAGGTGTTATGTAAACGAAAGAATATATATTAAGAAAGGAATTTTTTATATGGAAAGTAAAAGAAAAATTTTGTTAAGTATAGGTATTATCTTAATACTATTTTTTGTATGTGTTTTTACTTCTCAAGTTGAAGCTACAGAAGAAAAAGAATACTGTTATCTATCTGATATGAAATATGTTACAAATCAATCATCTGTTGGTTGGGGAAGCATAACTTTAGATAAAAATTTAGACACCAAATACAATGGAGGGTTAATTACATTAATTGTAGATGGACAGCCAAAAAAATTTTTAAAAGGTATAGCAGCACATGCTACATCAACAGTTGTGTATGATATTACAGATTAT
>CATJZH010000162.1 GCA_949746285.1 uncultured Clostridia bacterium | reverse complement strand
TTCCTTTATTTCCTGATGTTGTATTTATACCATAATAGGTTGTAAAATATGCATAGTCTTTATAACTGCTAATATCATATTCTAAAGTAGAAGTAGCATGTGCCCAGATTCCTTTTTTTATTATGGTTGTTGAACCATTTAATAACATCGTAAGTTGCCCATTATCTGTTGTTTTATCTAATGTAATATTTCCCCATGCTGTTTGACCTTTACTATAAGGAATATCAGATAAATACACTACTTGATTTTCATTAGTAGTATTATTAAATGAAAGATTCTTCTGATTTGAATTATTACTATTATAAGTATTTAAATTATATGACTGTGCTTTTTTATAAATTGTTTTATTTTCACAGAAAATTAATATACCTACTAAAAATAGTATACAAAATGATATAAAAAAAAACTTTTTTATGTCTAATGATTTTTTCATTTTATTTCTCCTTATTACTTACAAATTCTATATTTTTAATTAGTTCCTGATTTTTATTATATAATACTTTAATAGCATTTTCAACACAAACATTCCAAATAAAAATGTAGATATCTACATTAGAAATCTACATTTTTATTTATTATTCTATAGGTAGTTCAAGAAATACTAATTTTATTTTTGCTAAATCTGTTATTGAAATTTTTCCATCATCATTTATATCTCCTGCAATATATTGGCTTGATGTTAATATTTCTTTTTCAATAAGATGTAATTTTATTTTTGCTATATCTGTTACTGAAATTTTTCCATCTCCATTTACATCACCTATAACAATTGCTGTATATTCTAACTTTTTACCAATTTTTACTTTCATTCCTGTACATATAACAGTATCATCTTCTACTTCATTTCCTTCATTATCTATAACAGTTATTTCATTATTTGACTCTATATTTTGTTTAAATTCAGCTATTGTTGTTTGAGCTTCTATTCTTGATATATAAAAATCCTTAATAGTATATATCTTTGATGTTACTTTTGACTCCTCTTGCAATTCTTCTAGTACTGTTATTTCTATTGATATAGTAGAAACATTTTTATCAAAGTCTGTTACTTCATATTCTACAGTATAAAGTCCAGGGACACTTGTATCTAGATTTGTCGTTATTTTTACATTTTCACTATTTGATTCAATAACTCCATCTTCATTATCTTTTATAGTAATAAAATTATATAAATTAATTTGTGTTCCAACTATAATACTGTAACTATTTTCTACTAATGTAATAATTGGTTTTCCACCTTGCTTTATTCTATTAATGAATTCCGTATATTCCACTTTATCTGCCATTCTTAAACTATTATATGCTGCAATAACTTCATTCTTTACAGTTAAATTAATTTTCTTATTATTTAATTCTTCATCGGTTACTGTAGATTTATAAGTTTCTATTTTGGCAATAGCTGCAGCTTTAACCTCTTCATACTCATCTGCTGACATTTTAATCCAATTTACAGTAGCTTTTGCAGTTCCGCTATTTCCAGCTTTATCTACAAATTCAAATATAAATGTTCCATTTTCTGTAAATGTATATGTGTTATTTCCATTATTATTTGTTATTGTAATTTCTTCACTTTCATTTCCTAAAGTTGCAATTACATTTTCTTCTGTCTCTGTTGTAATATTATAAGTTATTTCTGCTGTTGGAACTATTTTATCAATCCAATCTACTTTTGCAATTGCTATTCCACTATTACCAGCAGGTCCTACAAACTTAAATTCGAATGTTCCATTTTCTGTAAATGTATAAGTATTATTTCCTTCATTGTTTGTTATTGTTACATCTTCTTTGTCAAACGTTATACTCGCTGTTACATCTTGATTTGTTAGCTCTGTTTTATCATAAGTAATTGTTGCAACTGGTAATGTTTTATCTATCCAAGTAACTTTAGCTAATTTTGCACCTTGGTTTCCTGCTCTATCTGAATATTTAAAAATATACTCTCCGTTTTCTGTAAATGTATGTGTATTTCCACCTTCTACTGTCACATCTTCTTCATTAAAGCTTATACTTGCTATTACTGGTTGATTTGTTGCACTTTCTATACTGTATCTAATTTCTGATACAGGTATCACTTTATCAATCCAGTCAACTTTAGCAATAGCTGTTCCGCTATTACCAGCTGGTCCTATAAACTCAAATTCAAATTCTCCATTTTCTGTAAATGTATAAGTATTTTTTGCTTCATTATTTGTTATTATTACATCTTCTTTATCAAAGCTTATTCTAGCTATTACATCTTGATTTGTTAGCTCTGTTTTATCATAAGTAATTGTCGCTCTTGGTAATGTCTTATCTATCCAGTCTACATTTGCAATTGCAATACCTTGATTACCAGCTGGTCCTACAAACTCAAATTCAAATTCTCCATTTTCTGTAAATGTATAAGTATTTTTTCCTCCATTATTTGTTATTGTAACATTTTCTTTATCAAAAGTAACTGTTGCTGTTACATCTTGATTTGT
>CATJZH010000161.1 GCA_949746285.1 uncultured Clostridia bacterium | reverse complement strand
TGTTTAATTTTTTTGCAAATATATTTGGTTATTTATTAAATTCTATTTATAGTTTAGTAAATAATTATGGAATTGCTATAATTATATTTACAGTTATTTTAAAGTTGGTAATGTTGCCAATTTCGATAAAACAACAAAAAACTATGAAAAAATCAGCTAAATTGCAGATAAAAGTAAAAGAAATCCAAGAAAAATATAGTAATGATCAAGTAAGACAAAGTCAAGAAATGATGGATTTATATAAAAAAGAAAATATGAGTCCATTTAGTGGATGTTTAAGTTCAATTATTCAGTTTATAATAATATTATCAGTATTTTACTTAGTAAGTAAACCATTAACATATATGAAACATGTGGAACCAGCAATATTAGATAATTATGCAAATGAAATTGCAGCATCTTCGCAAGATGCCATGAGATACAGAGAAATAGCTATTATAAAAGAAAAGGGAACTGTTGATGAAAATGTTAATTTAAATATGAATTTCTTAGGTTTAGATTTAAGTGATGTACCAACACAAAATTATAAAGATTGGAAAGTTTATGTAATACCAGCTTTATATGTTATAACATCTATAATTTCAACAAGTTTAACTATGAATACGAATAAAAAATCAAAGGAAGAAAAACTAGAGGAAACAGAAGAATCTAAAGAAAAAGAGCAAGATGCAATGGAAGAAATGAATAAACAAATGAAATTTATGATGCCAATTATGACAGTAAGTATTGCTCTTATAGCACCATTAGGATTAGCTTTATATTGGTTTGTTAGCAATTTACTTATGATATGTGAAAGATTAGTTATAAATAAAGTAGTTAAAGAGGAGGAAGATGAGTAATGGATAACAAAGTATATGTTTTTGAAGGAAAAACATCGACAGAAGCAATAGAAAGAGGACTAAAAGAGTTAAAAGTATCTAAAAATAAAGTAGATATAAAAATTTTAGAACAAGAAGATAAAAGAAGCTTTTTTAGTATTTTAACACCAAGAGTGGTAAAAGTAGAAATGAAATTAAAAGAGGAGCAAGAAGATAAAAGCAAAGAGAAAGCTGAAAATAGAAAAGTGTCAACAAACGAACCTGTTGACAATACTCAAGCAATAGAAAATATTAAAAAATTTTTAGATGAATTTATAGATAAAATTAATACAGAAAAATTAGAATATAAAATAAAAGAAGAAGATAATATAGTTAAAGTAGATATAAATGGGGAAAATACAGGTTTCTTAATTGGATATAGGGGAGAAGTATTAAATAGTATTCAAACAATAGTCTCTAATGTAGCATCCAAATCAAGTAAAGAGAAGGTAAGAGTACTTGTAAATATAGGTGGATACAGAGAAAAAAGAGAAAAAGATTTACAAAATTTGGCAACTAAAATAGCAGGTACAGTTATAAAAACAAGAAAGCCAATAACATTAGAACCAATGTCAGCATATGAAAGAAAAATAATTCATACAAAATTGCAAGAGAATATTAGAGTTAAGACACATAGTATAGGAGAAGAACCATATAGAAAAGTAGTAATTTCATTAAAATAAGCTATGAAAACAGCATATAAAAGTATGCTGTTTTTTGATACCAAAAAAGGGTCATGGAAATTTCCCATGACCCTTTAGGAGTTTTGCGTGTAAACCTTAGTTGATTCTGCTGTAGGTTTCTGTTAACAAATAAAGGTCTTCGATTAATTCGTTAGAAAGAGTTTTGGGAATCATTCTCCAAGACCAGTTTTTTGGACTAACAGTTCCAGGAACATTTATTCTTGCTCCATCACTTAAACCTAAAATGTCTCCAATTGGTAC
This sequence comes from uncultured Clostridia bacterium, assembly GCA_949746285.1. Taxonomy (GTDB): domain Bacteria; phylum Bacillota; class Clostridia; order TANB77; family CAG-508; genus Scatovivens. The sequence goes on along the minus strand of CATJZH010000161.1, from coordinate 8,099 downwards.
AATCACCAAATTAGCAGGAGATGAAAAGGCAGCTCTAATAGCAGCAAACCCTACTTTTTCAAGATTTTGACAATTTAAGTAATTTAACATAAATTCTAAATCAGTATTGCTTAGCCTGCCAAGCTCTCCTTTGAAAGTAGAGGAGTCGTGTGTGGACGTGTATCCCACACAATTCGGAATCCAGTTATACGGAAGATGGATGTTATTTTGTCCTTGCTGCATAGCGAATATAAGAACTTTCATTCCAGGGTATCCAGTTTCTTTTACAAAATTAACAACATCATCACCAATTATGCCGAGATCTTCGGCAATAATCGGCACTTCTCCGAGCTCAGATTTGATTGCGTTAAAAAGTTCCATGCGAGGACCATCTACCCAATTCCCAGACATAGCGGTTTTAGAACCAAAAGGAATTTCCCAATAGGACTGAAAAGCCCGGAAGTGGTCTATGCGGATAACATCAGCAGTTTTAAGAGCTTGTTTTATCCTCCAAATCCACCATTTAAACCCATCATCTCGATGTTTATCCCACTCATATACAGGATTTCCCCAAAGCTGACCTGTTTTAGAGTAGATATCTGGTGGAACACCAGCAATTCCCGTGGCTTTTAAATCTTCATCTACTTTAAAAAGATGAGAACTTGCCCAAACATCAGCAGAGTCTGGCGATGGGTAGATAGGAATGTCTCCAATAAAAAAGATTCCATTTTGGTTAGCATATGCTTTCAAATCAGACCACTGCTTAAAGAACTGATACTGCACAAAAGCAAAGAAGTCAATTCTATCTTTTAGTAAATCTGCGTATTTAGCTAATTCGGCAGGTTCTCTTCTGATAAGATTTTTGTTAGACCAATCCCATACTGCAACATTACCAAAATGCTCTTTTATTGCCATGAAAAGAGCATAGTCAGACAACCAGCTGATGTTTTCCTCTTTAAAGCAATTTACTTCTTCTAACAAAGATTTTGACGCATTATGAAAAGCTTTATTAAGAAGTTGCATTTTTTGGACCTCTACTACATCATAAGGAACCCGTAATACGGAATCTGCAGGGAGTGCCTTATCATACTCAAATATGTCAGATAAGCTTAAAAGGCCAGAAGACAAAAGTGAGTCTTCATCTATAAGCAATGGATTTCCCGCACATGATGAATATGTTTGGTATGGGCTTGCACCATAACCAGTAGGTCCCAATGGTAAAATTTGCCAGTAGGTTTGACCGGCATCCTTTAAAGAGTCAACAAATTTAAAAGCTTCTTTACCGAGCGTACCAATCCCGTGTGGGGATGGAAGAGAAAAAACAGGCATTAACACGCCGCTCGAACGTGTTATCCGATGCATTACACCGTTCATATGTGTAACCTCCTTTATATATTTTTTATAGAGTATATTTTATCATGAAATTCTTGAAAAAGCAATAAAAATGCTATTTTTAGGGGGATAGAAATAAGATTTACATAAATTGACTTTTTGATAGAAATTTGATACAATAATTATTAATTTTTAAGAGATATTATAGGAGGAAGAAATGAATACTATTGCAGCAATTTCAACAGCACCAGGAATAGGTGGTATAGGAATTATTAGATTAAGTGGAGAAGACTGTTTTAAAGTATTAGAAAAAATATTTGTTCAAAAAAAATATCAAAATATAAAAGATATAAAAGGTTATACAATTAAATATGGAAATATTGTAGATGGAAAAGAAATAATTGATGAAGTATTAGTATCTTATTTTAAATCTCCAAATAGTTATACATCTGAAAATATGTGCGAAATAAATTCTCATGGTGGTATAGTGATAATGAATAAAATATTAGATTTATGTTTAAAAAGTGGAGCTAAACTTGCAGAGCCAGGAGAATTTACCAAAAGAGCTTTTTTGAATGGAAGAATGGATTTATCACAAGCAGAAGCTGTTATAGATATTATAAATGCGAAAACAGATAAAGAAGCAAAGGTATCAATAGAACAATTAAAAGGAAATCTTTCTGAAAAAATAGATAAAATTAGAAAAATGATAATTTCTGTAATGGCAGATATAGAGGCTTCTATAGATTATCCAGAATATGATTTAGAAGAAGTAACAAATGCTAGAATTCTAAATGTTTTAAATGATGTTGATAATCTTTTAGATTCTTTGGAAAAAAGTTTTTATAATGGAAAAATTTTAAGAGAAGGTATAAGTACAGCTATTATAGGTAGGCCAAATGCTGGAAAATCTTCTTTATTGAATGTTATTTTAAATGAGGAAAGAGCTATTGTTACTGATGTTGAAGGAACAACAAGAGATACAATAGAAGAATTTATTTCTATAGATGGAGTTCCTTTGAAAATAATTGATACAGCAGGAATAAGAAATGCAAATGATGAAGTAGAAAAAATAGGTGTAAAAAAAGCAAAAGAGATAGCAGAAAAAAGTGATATAATAATAGCTATTTTTGATATAAACAAGAATTTAAATGAAGAAGATGAACAGATACTTAAATTATTAGAAAATAGGAATGCTATTATAATTTTGAACAAAGTAGATTTAGAAAGAAAAGCTGATTTAAGTAAGATAATGAAACTACAAAAACCAATAGTAAAAATATCTACAAAAACAAGAGAAGGTATAGATGTTTTATATAGAGAAATTTCAAAACTATTTAATTTAAAAGAAATTGCAATAGATGGTGAAACGGTTGTTAGTAATATTCGCCACAAAAATATAATAATAAACTCAAGAAATAATTTAAATAAGGCAAGAGAAACGATTATGAATAATATGCCTATAGATATAATATCAACATATTTGAAGGAAATTATTGAAGAGTTAGGAAAGATAACAGGAGAAACGGTAACAGAAGATGTTATTGCTGAAATTTTTTCAAAATTCTGCTTAGGGAAATAATTTGTTCCACGGAAAACAAAATCTTTGGTTTATAGATTTTATCCTTAAAATCTAAATTTTATTTAAGGAGAACTGTCATAAAGCAGTAAAATAAGAAAATGAAATATGATGCAGGAAAATATGATATAGCAGTTATAGGAGCAGGACATGCAGGTTGTGAAGCAGCACTTGCTTCAGCAAGGCTGGGAATGAAAACCTTATTGTTTTCTATTAGTTTAGAATGTATAGCAAATATGCCATGCAATCCACATATAGGGGGAACTTCAAAAGGACATTTAGTTAGAGAAATAGATAGCTTAGGTGGAGAAATGGGGAAAAACATAGATAAAACAATGATACAATTAAGAATGCTTAATACATCAAAAGGACCAGCAGTTCATTCATTAAGAGCTCAGGCGGATAGAAAAAGATATCAAATGGAAATGAAACATACGTTAGAAAATCAAGAAAACTTATATGTTAAGCAAGCGGAAATTATAGATATACAAGTTGAAGCTGGAAAGGTAAAAGCAGTAGAAACAAATTTAGGGGCTATATATAATGTTGATTGCGTTATTCTTGCAACAGGAACTTACCTAAAAGGAAAGATTTTTATAGGAGAGACTTCTTATGAAAGTGGGCCGGACGGTGTTGCTGCAGCAAACGAGTTATCTAATTGCTTGAAAAAACTAGGAATAGAGCTACAAAGATTTAAAACAGGAACTCCTGCAAGAGTAAATAGAAACAGTATAGACTTTTCCAAAATGGAAATACAAGAAGGGGATACAGATTTAGTTCCATTTTCTTTTGAAGACAAAATGCCAAATATAGAGCAAGTTCCCTGTTGGTTAACTTATACAAATGAGAAAACGCATGAAATAATAAGAAAAAATTTACATAGATCGCCAATGTATGCTGGCGTAATAGAAGGAACAGGACCTAGATATTGTCCTTCTATAGAAGATAAAGTTGTTAGATTTGCAGATAAAGAAAGACATCAAATATTTGTTGAGCCAATAGGTTTAGATACAAATGAAATGTACATACAAGGAATGAGTTCATCTCTTCCTGAAGATGTTCAAATAGCTATGTATAGAACATTACCAGGTTTAGAAAAAGCTGAATTTACAAGACCTGCATATGCAATAGAATATGACTGTATAGAACCATCCCAGTTAAAAAGTTCTTTAGAATGTAAAACAATTAGTGGTATGTTTTTTGCAGGTCAAATAAATGGAACTTCTGGATATGAAGAAGCCGCTTCTCAGGGGTTAATAGCAGGAATAAACGCAACGCAGAAAATTAAAGGAAAAAAACCTTTAATTTTAGATAGATCTGATGCTTATATAGGAGTTTTAATAGATGATATAGTTACTAAAAGTACAATGGAACCATATAGGATGATGACATCAAGAGCTGAGTACAGATTATTATTAAGACAAGACAATGCTGATTTAAGACTTACAGAAATAGGGTATGAAATCGGGCTTATTTCAGAAGAGAGATATGAAAAATTTTTAGAAAAGAAATCATTAATAGAAAAAGAAATTGAAAGATTAAAAACAACTAATGTAAAACCAAATGAAGAAACAAATAAATTTTTAAAAACTCAAGGGACAACTGAAATAACAGTTGGAATGAAATTAGCAGAATTATTAAAAAGAACAGAAATTACTTATAATGCTTTAAAAGTTTTAGATAAAAATAGACCTGAATTAGATAGACAAGTAACAGAAGAAGTAGAAGTTATGGTAAAATATGAAGGTTATATTGAAATGCAGAAAAAACAAGTAGAAGGATTTAAGAAATTAGAGAAAAAGTATTTACCTGAAGATGTAGACTATAATACAATAAAAGGAATTCGATTAGAAGCAAGACAAAAATTGAATAAATATAAACCATATTCAATTGGCCAAGCTTCAAGAATATCAGGTGTTTCACCAGCAGATATTTCTGTGCTTTTAATATATTTAGAACAAAATAAGAAAACAAGTAAAGAAAAGTAAAATGGTATAAAGGTATGAATTTTGAAGAATTTAAAAAAGAATTTTTAAACAACATAAAAGATATTAAAGTAACAGAAGAACAAATAAAAATGTTTTATGATTATATGATACAAATATTAGAGTGGAATCAAAAAATAAATCTTACATCTATAACAAATGAAAAAGAATTTATTATAAAACATTTTATTGATTCTCTTACTGTTAATAAATATTTGGAAGGAAAACAGAGTATTATTGATATAGGTACTGGTGCAGGATTTCCAGGGATGCCACTGAAAATAGTAAATAAAGAAAAAAAGATTGTATTAGTAGATTCCATAAATAAAAAATTGAATGTTATAAGAAATATAAATGAAAGAATTAAATTAGATAATTTAGAAATAATTCATTCTAGAGCAGAAGATTTAGGTATAAATTCACAATATAGAGAAAAATTTGATGTAGCAACAACAAGAGCTGTTTCTAATTTATCAACAATACTTGAATATATGTTACCATTTGTAAAAGTTGGAGGTTTAGCTATATGCATGAAAGGTCCTAATTATGAGGATGAATTAAAGTTAGCAACTAAAGCGATTAGTGTATTAGGTGGAAAATTAGAAAAAATAGAAAATATAAATATTGATAGAGAACTTCAAAGAAATTTAGTAATTATAAAAAAGATAAAAAATACACCAAATAAATATCCAAGAGGAAAAGCAAAGCCTCTTAAAGAACCCATTATATAAGAATGTTGCACGTACAACATTCTTATATTTTTGTTTTAAATATATAAAACTGATTGACATATTATGAAAAATTTTATATGATTATACAGTAAAATAAAAGGAGGGATTTACTTTGGGAAGAGTAATATCAATTGCTAATCAAAAAGGTGGCGTAGGAAAGACTACAACAGCAGTTAATCTAAGTGCAATATTAGCAAAAAAAGGAAAAAAAGTAATAATTATAGACGCAGATCCTCAAGGAAATGCATCTAGTGGTGTAGGATTAGAAAAGGTAACTTCTAATTCTTTGTATGATGTATTAATTAATGATATGAAAATAGATGATACGCTACAACAAACATCTATAAAAAACCTAAATGTATGTCCTTCAAATATGGATTTAGCAGGAGCTGAAGTAGAATTAGTTTCTCAAATGTCTAGAGAACAAAGATTAAAAGAAAAAGTAGATGAGATAAAAGAAGATTATGATTATATAATTGTAGATTGTCCACCATCTTTAGGTTTAATTACATTAAATGCATTTACTGCTTCAGATTCAGTTCTTATACCTGTACAATGTGAGTATTTTGCCTTAGAAGGACTTGGGCAGTTATTAAATACAGTAAATTTAGTAAAAAAACATTTAAATAAAGAATTAGAAATTGAAGGTGCAGTTTTAACTATGTATGATATTAGGACAAATCTTTCAAATCAAGTAGTAAAAGAGGTAAAAAGATACTTTGGAGATAAAGTATATAAAACTGTAATTCCTAGAAATATTAAGCTTAGTGAGGCGCCAAGTTATGGATTGCCTATAACATTATATGATGAAAAATCTAAAGGTGCTAGAGCATATGAAAAACTTGCTAGAGAAGTTCTAAAAAACGAGGAACTTCGTAAAAAAGAAGCAGATAGGGAGGAATAGAAATGGCAGTAAAAAAGACTGGATTAGGAAAAGGATTGGATGCTTTATTTAGTACACCAATGGTAGAAGAACATACTGATGAAGAAATAGTAAAAAATTTGAGAATTAATGAAATAGAACCTAATAAAGGACAAGCTAGAAAACTTTTTGACGATGAGGCTATAGAAGATTTATCAAACTCTATTAAGGAATATGGAGTAATTCAGCCAATAATTGTAAGTAAAAAAAGAGGATATTATGAAATTATAGCTGGAGAAAGAAGATGGAGAGCATCAAAAAGAGCTGGGCTTGATGAAATACCAGCAATAGTAAGAAATGATGATGACCAAAGAAATAAAGAAATTTCATTAATTGAAAATATTCAAAGAGAAGATTTAAATCCTATTGAAAAGGCAAGAGGTATAAAGACTTTAATGGATGAGTATAATTTAACACAAGCTAAAGTAGCTGAAAAACTAGGAAAAAGTAGAAGTAGTATAGCTAATACTGTAAGGATATTAAATCTAGATGAAAGAGTAATAAATTTAGCTTTAGAGGGAAAACTAACAGAAGGACATTGCAAATCTTTGATGTCAATTGATGATCCTGAAAGACAATATCAAATGGCAAATTACATAATCGAATCAGGTGATTCTGTTAGAGAAGCCGAAAAAAAGATGAAAGTAAGAAAAAAAGCAAATAAGAAAAATGATAAATATATTCCTATATATAGAGATATAGAAGATACTTTTCAAGGATTTTTTGGAACAAAAGTAAAATTAGATGCAGGAGAAAGAAAAGGTAAGATAATAATACAATATAGTTCAAATGATGATTTAGAAAGAATTTTAAGTTTAATAAAATAAATCATATAAAATAATAGTTTATTATATGGAGATAGGAAGGGATAATATGAATAATATATCAATGCTTTTAGAAAATGAAAGTTTTTCGGGAGGATTAGTAACGACTAATATGGTTTTAATAGTATTGACCATAATTAACATAATATTGCTGGTGGGGGTAAATTTAAAATATATAAAGTTTATGAAAAAGTTAGGAAATGGGTCAAATTTAGACCAAATGCTGAGGGATTATTTGAGAGATGTTAAAGAGATAAAGAAAGATAATTCTGAAATAAAGGCTTATTATACTAAATTAGATAGTGATATGGCAGCATGTATTCAAAAAATAGGATTAGTAAGATATAATGCTTTTAAAGATGTAGGAAGTGATTTAAGTTTCGCAATAGCTTTACTAGATGGAAATGATACAGGTGTAGTTTTAAATGGATTATATGGTTCAGAATCTTCAAATATATATGCAAAACCAGTTAAAGGTGGTAAATCCTCATATCAATTATCTGAAGAAGAGAAATATGCGTTGGAAATTGCAGAACAAAATAAAAACTTTATTGCTAAAAATAGAAATAATATATAAATAAAAAAATAGAATCATTTAATAGTGGTTCTATTTTTTTTAGAAAGCATTATTAAGCTTCTATTAGTATATAAATAAAATATTATTTTTTATAGTAAGTTGTTTTGAGAAAAGTGAATTTAAAAAATAATAAAGAGTTATTTTAAATAATTATTAAAAATGAATTCATA
>CATJZH010000160.1 GCA_949746285.1 uncultured Clostridia bacterium | reverse complement strand
GAGGATATATAGTGGGATTAAATTTACAAAATAAGAAAATAGGATTTTTTGATAGATTAAAAGTAGCTATATTTAAATTAGAAGATTATGGAATGTTTTTAGGAGAAAGGATTTTTACTGCTTTTAAGTATTTTTTTATATTAGTATTATTAGTATCTATTATATTAACTTTTGTAACAACTTATGATTTTTTTAAAATGATAAATAAAACTAAAGAATATATTGCAAATGAATTACCAGACTTTATTTATGAAGAAGGAAAAGTAAAGTTTAATCAAAATATAGAAGCATATGATCATGAATATAATTTCAAACTTATTATAAATACAAATGATGAATTAGATGATAATACATTAAAAGAGTACAAAGATAAAATAGATAATTTTGGTATTATTATGCTACAAAATAAAGCAATTTTTATTTCTAATGACATAGAGCTTCAAAAAGAGTATTCAGAAATTACAAATTATTATGGATTAGGAATAAATAATAAATCTGATTTACAAAATATTTTAAATACTTCAAATATAAATGCAATTATAGGAACATATTTTATTGCTGATTTTATAGGAACTTATATTGGAAACATAATTTCTATTTTCTTAGATGTATGTGTTATTGCAGTTTTTGGTTGGATTGCTGCTAGATTTTGTGGAGTAAATTTTAGAATATTATTAATGGCACAGTTAGCAATATATTCTTTATCTTTATCTATAATATTAAACTGTCTTTATAATGTAGCTTATATATTGTTTAATTTTTATATTGAACAATTTAATGTTATATATTTATTAATATCATATGTTTATATAATAGCAGCAATATTTATGATAAAATATGATATAATTAAACAAAATGAAGAGCTTCAAAAAGTAATAGAAGAACAAATGAAATTAAGAAAGCAAAAAGAAGAAGAGGAAGCTCAGGAAAAAGAAGATAATGATAAACAAACTGATGAAGATGAGAAAGAAAAAACAGAAGAAGAACCAGTAATTGAAACAAATAAAGAACCAGATGGTTCAGAAATATAATAGAAGGAATGAGTAGTTTATGAGAAATAATGAAAAACCAAACAAAAAAAAGAAACAAAATGATAAAGAAAATTTGAAAACTATTATTTTATTAGTTTTATTGGCAATAGTTTTGGCAGGAGCAGTATTTGCATATTATACAAATATTAAAGAAGATAAAAATGAAAAAGAATTAGCTTTTACAGAGTTAATAACATCAATAAATGAAGGAAAAATAGAAAAAATTGAAATGACTACAGGTAGTGCTGCAGTTAAAGTTACATTAGCAGGCGAAGGTGATGAGAAAGACAGAGAGAAAACTGTGGTAGTTCCAAGTATACAAGCTTTTATGGAGCTAGTTCAAGAAAAAGTTGATAAAGACAATATACAAATTGAACTTATTCAAAAACCAGTTAACCCAATACTTAAAATATCAGATGCATTATTCTCTTTATTGCCTACAATATTATTAGTAGTTTTAATGCTAATGATATTTAAAATGCAAGGACTTGGTGGAGATAGTGGCAAAGTATATGGAGGCGAAGATGGTTCAAAACCAACTGGAGTTAGGTTTAATGATATTGCAGGTTTAGATGAAGAAAAAGATGAGTTAATAGAAATTGTAGATTTTTTGAAAAAACCTAATGCATATTTAGAAATGGGAGCTAAAATACCAAGAGGTATTTTGTTATATGGAAAACCTGGAACAGGAAAAACTTTAATTGCAAAAGCAATAGCAGGAGAAGCTGGAGTACCATTTATATCAATGAGTGGATCTGAATTTATAGAAATGTTTGCAGGACTTGGAGCATCAAGAGTTAGAAAATTATTTGAAAAAGCAAAAAAAATGTCTCCATGTATTATTTTTATTGATGAAATTGATGCAATCGGTTCTAGAAGAACAAGTAATAGTGGTTCAGAGACTGAAAACAATCAAACTCTAAATCAATTATTGGTAGAAATGGATGGATTTGATACTAATGAAACTGTTATAGTATTGGCTGCAACTAATAGACCAGAGATGCTAGATAAAGCATTATTAAGACCAGGAAGATTTGATAGACAAATAACAATTCCTGCTCCAGATTTATTAGGAAGAGAAAATATATTAAAACTTCATAGTGAAAATAAAAAATTTGCAGAAGATGTTGATTTTAAATCTATAGCTGGAGATACAGCGGGATTTACAGGAGCAGAGCTCGCAAATGTTTTAAATGAAGCTGCTATTTTAGCTACAAGAAACAAACATAAAGAAATAACTAATTTAGATATAGAAAATGCAGTAAAAAAAATAACAGTTGGACTTGAAAAAACTAACAGGGTAATATCAGATAAAGATAAAAAACTAACAGCATATCATGAAGCAGGACATGCTGTAGTAAGTAAATTTTTGCCTACACAAACAGATGTAAAAGAAGTTTCAATAATCCCAAGAGGATTAGCTGGCGGATATACAATGTATAAGACAAATGAAGATAAGTTTTATGTGTCTAGAACAGAATTGTTAGAAAAAATGGTTGCTTTAATGGGAGGAAGAGCTGCAGAAAAAATAGCATTAAATGAAATTTCAACAGGAGCTAGTAATGATATTGAAGTAGCAACAGGTATAGCTAAAGACATGCTTACAGTATATGGAATGGATGATTCTTTAGGTCCAATATCTTTAAAAGTAGACGACCCATATGAACTTCAAATTTTTGGTGATAAAGTAATAGATCAAGTAGGAAATCAAATTCAGGTATTAATAGATAATGCATATGTAACAGCACAAAAAATACTTACTCAAAATATGGATATATTAGATAGAGTTGCACAGACATTGCTTGAAAAAGAAAAAATAACTAGTGAGGAATTTGAAGAATTTTTCAAACAATAAAACGAAGTATTAAATGGAGATAAAATGAAAAAATATATAATAATTATAGCCTTTATAGTAATTACAATTTTCATAGCAATATTAAGTAATATTATTGACGATGAATTAGATGGAAAAACTATAGCTTTTTTAGGGGACTCTTTGATAGAAGGCTATGGAAATGAATATAGAGGTTTTGAATATTATATGCAACCAAGTTTGCCTAATTCAAAATTTATAAATAATTCAAGAAGTGGTAGTACAGTAACTGACAATACTGGAACAGATAATATAGTAATGCTTAATCAAGTAAAAACATTAACTGGTCAGCCAGATATAATAGTATTTGATGGTGGTGCAAACGATATTATTGGATATGGATTAGGTTTTTTAGATAATGCTTTAAAAAAGGACATTGGAACAGTTAATCAAGAAAAAGATAGTATGACAGATAAAAGTACAGTTATAGGAGATTTTGAAGAAATTATTGTAGAATTACAAAAAAAATATCCTAATGCAAAATTATATTATTTACAATTGTTTTTGATAGATGATGAAACTATAAATAAAATAACTATTGATGAATCTAAAAAACCTGAAATGAAATCAAGAAGAGATAAATTTTATAGTGAGATAAAAATTTTATGTAAAAAAAGAAATGTAGAATACTTAGAAGTAGCAAATAAGTTTATTGAAACTGAAAAGAAATATAGGCAAGATGATTGGATACATTTAAAAGAAGAAGGGTATCAAGTGTTGACACCATATATATTAGAAAAGCTAAAATAAAAGCTGAACATAAAGTTCAGCTTTTTATAATATTTTTTTAAGAGTAATAGTTTTATCTTTTAAATAATTTAGAATACCACTATCAGTAGTAAAATTAAATTTTATTAAGTAACTATATAAAAATTATTCATGAAAAAATAGATGGGTCATTACCATTGGGCATAGGTGAAATTCCATATACAGATGACAGGTTGCCAAGTTCTTGTATTGATCTTACAGATATAAAAAAGGACACGGGATTTGTGCCAAAGATAGACTTTGATGTGGGTATTTCAAAAGT
>CATJZH010000159.1 GCA_949746285.1 uncultured Clostridia bacterium | reverse complement strand
AGTTAATAGCTGAAAATATGTTTTCTATGTTAGAAAAACAAAAAATAGATCTTGCATTTTCTAAAAAATATAGTGATGAGTTATATAATGTAAAAGAAATTAAATTTATAAAAATTGGAGAGTTACATGATGTATTTATAGTAAATTCTGATTCACAATATTTGAATAAAAAACTATCTAAAAATGATTTACGAAATACAACAATTTATACATTAAAAAAATTTTCTAGTGCATATCAAAATTTAATAAAGGAACTTGAATATACTAAAAATGGTTCAATCAATGTTGATAATGTGAATTATACTGCAATGCTTGAATTATTAAAGGTCAGAGATATAATAACTGTTATAACAAAAGAATACGTAGAAGAGAAACTAGCCAATAATGAACTTTGCATTTTAGATGTTGACTTTTCACTTCCAAATGCAGAATTTGGCTTATATTATAATGTTAATAATAATTTTAAAGAATTAAAAGATTTAATTGAAGTTTTTAAATATAATTGTAAAGTATAATTTTTAGTTATACTTTGCAAACAAATATCTATTTTACATAATATAAATACCCTTTTATAATTAAATTGATGGAAGTCAATTGTATTATAAAAGGGATTTTTTATATGATAAGAAATTTTTCATTAAATGATAATACTCAAAAAGAAATATTAAAACATTTAGAAATAACATCAAAACTATTAAGTAAAGTAGGAACAAAATTATCTGGAACTCAAAAAGAAAGTATGATATATGCAATGCCAGATTTAGGAATAGCACAAAATGGTACAAGAATGTTAGGAGGATTTTATACAGGTGCTTGCTATTTATGGAATTCGGATGTTCCATTTATTCCTGTGGATGCAACAGTAAATGTCTGTGGAACGGCAGTTTACAAATTAAATCAAAGCATTACTGTTCAAGAGTTCAAAGAAAGACTAAATAGAGTTATGTCAAATAGGGGAACATATTTAAAATATGCAACTACACATCTTCCGCCACAAATATTAGATTCAATTGATTTAGAAAGAGCAGATAAATTTTATTGGAATTATAATGTGGGAAATCATTTTGCAATTTTAGCCGAACAAAAAGAAGATAATGCAGAACTTCAAAAAGGTCAATATATGATAGTTCATGCTTCTGCAATAGAATTAAAAAAAGATAATTTAAGATATGGATTATATCCTGTAGAAGGCAATTGGTATTATGATGATATTGAAACAATATATGATGATAGAGAAAACAGATATTTAAGATATATCTATGGAAAAAAAGCTGTTCAATTTGCAGAATTAGCTAATATACTACAAAGAATAAACAAAGATAGAAACAGATATTTTTGTAAGGAAGTTTTAGACGAATTAGCAGGTGAAGAAATTATTAATTTAAGTCATTATGGAATGCCTACTAATAATGCTATATGTATAGGTTGTCAATGGAAACAAGAAAACTTTATTTTATTAACTGCACCTGGAAACGACATTTATTTAGTCCATCCTGAGTTATCTTATGAAAATACAATAAAATTAGAAGATAAAAGTATTACTCTAACACCACATGGTTGTGGTGTAAGGCTAAAAAATAGTAGTGATACGATTGAATATTTAGATGAGGAAATATTAATTGGAAATAAACATTTTAAACAAGGAGAAAGTATTAATATTGGAAATGATGTATTGGTAAGAACAGATGGCATGTATTCAAAACAAGTAAAACGACATATAGAAAAAGTCTTAGACAAATGTCCAGGGACAATTTATGGAAAAATGCATCAGTTATTTGCAAGGACAAAATATGGAGACTTTGATTATACCAAAAGGGATAGAGAAAGATAAAAGGAGAATTGGAATGGAAATACTATTAACAAGACATGGTCAAACTGAATGGAATTTACTAAAAAAAGTACAAGGAAAAGCAGACATTGAATTAAATGAGAAAGGAATAGAACAAGCAGAAACAATTAGAGTTTCTTTGAAAGAAGAAAGAATAGATTTAATTTTGTGTTCACCATTAAAAAGAGCCATACAAACTGCTGAAATTATTAATCAAGGAAAAAATATTAGAATGATAATAGATGAAAGACTTTCAGAAAGAGATTTTGGAGAATTTGAAGGAATGTCTAATACAGATTTTGATTTTAATGCTTTTTGGAGTTACAAACAAAATTTAAAATATGATAAAGCAGAAAATATAAAAGATTTTTT
>CATJZH010000158.1 GCA_949746285.1 uncultured Clostridia bacterium | reverse complement strand
GTTCATTAATTGCTTTAACAATTCTAGTTACTGCTTTTTTCATATCTGGCATTAGATATGGGTTATGAAAATCATTTCTTGTAGGATTTAAAAATAATTCTATCTCTTCATTTTTAACTATATTTCTATTTACTAACACTGTCGCAAGTAATTCTGATATATTAAATTGGCTTGATATTTCTTTTATCTTTTCTTCATCAGAATTATAAAATTCCCACTTTTTATTCATTCCTTTTCTCCTAAAATAATTTTTTCGCTTAATATTATATAACAAAAATCAAAGAATTCATAGTTTTTTCTACTTTTTATATAAAAAAATAATGATAAATTTGAAAAAAACACTTTAATCCAAATTTATCATTATTCTAATTCTATAATACATCCTTAATTGCCTCACCTATAATTTTGTTGACATCCGCAATTAACACATTAAATCTTACTTCTTTATCAAAGTAATCTTTAACTTTTGAATTTTTAACTAAAATTTCATATAGTTCCTGCAATTTTTTTATTTTTTCTTCACTCTGCTTCTCACCTTGCATAGCTAAAAGTTGTTCTTCATAGCGTATTTTTTCAAATTCATCTACTTGTTTTTTTAACTCTGGTAAATTTTCTAACTCTTGTTTTATTTGTTTATATTCAGTATATTCTTTTGATTCTTTTATAGCTTTCGCTAAATTATTTACTTCATCATATACATTCATTTTAACCTCTCTTCTGTCCAGTTGGGGACGTTTGTTAATGGACATTTTTGTCCTCTTCTATACATATGTTGTCTTAGAATATATTTAAGATAATATTAAAAATAAACAAACGTCCCCAACTGGTCTATTTAATGATAAATCATATAATCTATATCTGGAAAAATGTCATCTTTATCAAATACATCTAATAAAAATCTTGGATCAATTTTATCGTTTTTAATTTGATAATATAATTTTGTAAATCTTCCTATATGGTCTTTTATCGCTTTATGTGCATATTCTACCATTGTTCCATTTGTTATTATAAATAACCAGTCACTGCTTTGTGCTAATAATAATTCTCTTGCACATTGATTTAATGCTTGTCTTCTTAATGTGTTTCCCTCATTAGGATATAACCATGCAAGTTCACACATTCTGTCTCCAGCTTTATGCAAATGTCTATGAGCATAATCATTTGTTTGGTTTAGCCAAACTTCACTATATCCATTAGCTCCCCAACTTGATCTACACGGTGTTGATACTTGCATTTGTGGGTATTTATCTATATATTCACCTGGTGTAATAAGTTTAAAGTTACACTCATCATAATAAATCTTTTTAAATAGAATATATAACCAGTAAGGTCCTTCATACCACCAATGCCCATAAAGTTCTGCATCGTATGGACAAGTTATTATTGGTGGTACATCCATATAACTTGATAAATGGTCTATTTGTTCAGTTCTGCAATTCATAAAATGCCCTGCTTGTTTTTCAGCTGAATCTTTTGCCCATTGAACATCATAATAATCTTTTTCTTCAGTTTTTCCTGTAATTCTATAATATTTTATACCTGTATTTACTCTCACACCATTACAAGCAATATATGGTTTTATGTATTCATAATCTGCCTCATATCCTATGTCCCTGTAAAATTCTCTATAATTAAAATCCCCTGGATAACCAGTTATAGAACTCCATACTTGTCTTGAAGATTCTAAATCCCTTGCAAATGCTATCAATCCCCCATGTGATACAATTGGTGCATAAGTTCCATATATTGGTGTAGGTTCTGCATATAAAACTCCATGTGTTTCTACTATTGCATATTCTATACCGAATTCTCTTAAATATTTATCTGCTTCTGGAATATATCCACATTCTGGAAGCCATATACCTCTAGGATTTCTGCCAAAGAATCTTTTATATGTTTGGACTCCTACTGCAATTTGAGCTCTAACTGTTTTTTCATTTACATATAAAATAGGAAAATATCCATGTGTTGCTCCACAAGT
>CATJZH010000157.1 GCA_949746285.1 uncultured Clostridia bacterium | reverse complement strand
GGTGGATGTAGCGTAGTTGGTTAACGCGTCAGTTTGTGGCACTGAAGACCGTGGGTTCGAGTCCCATCTTCCACCCCACTTTATTTAAATACAACGTCAGAATGCGGTAACATTTTAAATATTGGGCTGTAGCCAAGCGGTAAGGCACCAGACTTTGACTCTGGCATGCGCTAGTTCGAATCTAGCCAGCCCAGCCAAAAAATAATAGTATTAGCTTTGCTAATACTATTATTTTTTAGTTGTAATGATTAGTAAGCAGAAATAGAGTGTCGAAGACATCGCGGCGCCCTGAGCGAAGCGAAGAAGTCCCCTTGGGGGATTCGAATCTAGCCAGCCCCAAGCATAATAATTTTATTATTTAATATTTAACTTTTCTGGTTTAAACTCACCATTTTCATCTTTATAAAAAGCACTTCCAATAGGTGAATTTAAAAATGGAATAATTGAAGTATCATAGTTACATATAGTATTTAGTTTATATACGCCGCTATTTTTAATTTCATTCATATAAGCTTCATTTTCAGTACCTTCAAAGAATCTCCAGCCACTGTCTGGATAGTTTGAATCTGGTTCTTCTCTATACATATATCCAATTTTACAACCATCAACAGTAATTCTATCTGTTGCCATACAGCCTTCTGGACCTTTCCAAGTAATTAGATTTTTTATATCTTCTTTTTTCAATTTAAAAGCTTTCATTTTTATTACTCCTACTGGTATTTAATTTTTTCAATAATATCAAAAAAAAATTAAAATATCAAGCATACAAAATAAAAATAAAAATAATATTTTTAATGAACTATATGAAATTTTGTGTTATACTAAATAAAAGTTTTGCAAAATAAATTTAAACTGGAGGAAAAATGATACTCAAAAAGATAATAATAATTTTTATTTTATTTATGATGGCATTATGCAATATATGTATTGCTACAGATATTCAAAATGAGAAATATTTAACAGTAGTTTTAAATGATTTTAGTAGTAGAGAAAATGATAAACAACAAAATAACGAAATTCAAATATATTCAGAATCAGCAATTCTAATGGAACAAACTACAGGAAAAATTCTTTATGAAAAAGATATTCATGCAAGAAAGTTTCCAGCAAGTACTACTAAAATATTAACAGGAATAATAGCATTAGAAAAATGTAAATTGGATGAAAAAGCTGTAGCAAACGATACAGCAATAAATGTAATAAAATCAGGATACTCAACTGCAAATATTAAAGTAGGGGAAGTCTTTACAATAGAACAACTTTTAGATGTAATGCTAATACATTCAGCAAATGAAGCTGCAAATGTTATAGCAGAACATATATCTGGAAGTATATCAGAATTTTCTAAATTAATGAATGCAAAAGCTAAAGAAATAGGATGTCTTGATTCAAATTTTGTTAATCCCAATGGAATGCATGATGAAAATCATTATTCTACAGCATATGATTTAGCATTAATTACTAGATATTGTATGAAAAATCAAAAATTTCGTGAAATAGTAACTAAAATGGAATGCTCTCTTCCTCAAACAGAATTGTGGCAAGAGCCAAGAATATATAAAAATACTAATAGTTTATTAATATCAGAAAATAAATACTACTATCCGTATTGTGTGGGAGGAAAAACTGGTTTTACAACACCTGCTAAAAATTGTTTAACATCTAGTAGTAATAAAGATGGATTTGAAACAATTTCAGTAGTTTTACATGCTGAAGCAACAGAAGATGGACTTAGTGCAAGGTATACAGATACAATAAAATTATTTGAGTATGGTTATAATAATTACAATATAAATGATATTTTAGAAGAATATGATTTAATAGAATACACTGAAAAACAAACAAAGAAAGATAATATTGTTGGAATATTTACAAATGAATCTTCGAACGATAAAGAACATCAAGTATTTGATTATAATAGCTGGATAAAAGTTGTTATAGGACTTGTAATAATATTATTGATAGTTTGTTATTCTTTAATTAAATGGATTTTGAAATATAAAAGAAAAAAGATATTATTTTTAAAACAATAAAAAGTATAGAAATTCTATACTTTTTATATTTCTTCATCTGTATCTGGTTCAGGAAGTTTAGGAACTTCAAATAAAGATGTTATTTTGTTAGTATTATCAAACATATTATTGAATTGTAGGTAATTATAATTTTCTAATAATTTAGAATAAGGTGTTTCTTCATAAAAATCATGATATAAACCATTTTTATCCATATAACCATTTCCAGTAATAATAGGAATTTCTGTACGTAGATTATCTAGAAATTCTAAATATGGAGTTTTTTGAATTTGTGCAATATCCAAAAGTAAAGAAGAAAGGTAGTTTGCACTTAAATCTGTTATATTATTATATTTTTCTTTATTTATATCAAAATTTGCCCAAATCATAAAAGGTGTTATATATTTTTTTTCAATGGCTTCTTTTGAAGTTATATCAGCAAAACTTTTAGAAAGTAATTCATTATAAAATTCATCTTCAACATAAGGCTGATGATCTCCAAATATTAAAATAATAGTAGGTTCTTCTTGTTCAGAAAAATATGTAATAAGATATTCTAAAGCTTCATCAGCCAGTTTTATTAAAGACAAGTATTGATTAAGTTTTGGATAAATACCTTTTCCTGCTATTATTGTATTTTGAAAATTTTCATCTGTATAGCTACCATGGTTTTGCATTGTAAGAGTAAAATTAAATAATTTTTCATCATCATTTTTTGTTTTATAAAGATCTATAATGTTTTGATAAGTACTTAAATCGCTAGGGTATTCTCTAATATATTCTAAATCTCTTAAATTAAGTATACTATAAAAAGAATTAAAACCAAGTCTTGGATAGGCAAGATTTCTATTATATCCTTGAGGATAGTAACTATGAATAGCATTAGTATTATATCCATGTTCTTTTAAAATAGTAGCTAATGAATAAGAACGTCTTAGAACATATTGTTGGTATGGAACAGTTCTTTTAGGCACAAAAGCCATAGTGTTTGATGTTAAAAATTCCCATTCACTATTAGGAGTTGTAGCTCCAAATATAGAAACATGTAGATTTCCTTTTACTGTGTTCTCAGATAAACTATTAAAAAAAGGTAAATATTCTTTATTTGTATTAAATTTTCCTACTGTTTGTAATTCTGCAAATGATTCGTTCATAATTGCTATTATGTTAGGATTTTCAAAACCTTCTGGCTTTTCTAAAATATTTATATCGATAGATGAAGCTAATTTTTTTACTGAGTTTAAATCGTATCCTTCAGGAACATTTATTATAAGATTACGTGACTGCTTGAATAAACTAGCTATTAAACCATTGTTATGATATTCTTCTTTTGGATCCCAGTTTTCATCTAATTCAAATTTGTCAATTAAATTTGTAAAATAAAATGAATATATAAAAAGTGATATTCCTAATAATACTACTATTCTATAGGTAATTTTAAATTTACTATTTTTAAAACTACTAAAATGTGATGTTCTAAGTACATATATTGCAAGACCAAAGGCAATGATACCAAGTAATAATTTGAAAGAAATACTAAATGTAAAGGTTGGTAATACGTTTAATGCTACATTTATTGAAAATATATCCCAAGGAACTAAAGGGGTTCCTCTAAAAGCGGTAATAAAATGGTTTATAATTCCTATAACAAAAGTTGTTGCTAGTGATATGTATAAACTTAGTTTTATTTTTCCTGTAATAACATAAAAAAATCCAATTATAGTATAAATAAAGAAAAAGTTTAAATACATTCTTTTTTTCTCAAATATAAATTTTCCATCACAAAATAGTTGACAGTATATATATATAAGAATAGGAACAATTATTAAAATAACCGCTTTTAAATATATATCTTTATCAACTGCATGTGTAAAAAAATGAATTATTTTGCTTACTAATTTTTTTGCTTTTTCTAGCATTATAAAATCCTTTCAGGAAGTATATTTACTATAGTGTCACATTTACACAATATAACATAAAATATAAGAAAAGTGAAGTAAATAAGTAAAAAATAATATAATTATTAAGAAAATGTAAAGGAATGGCTAAAAATGAAGAAATAATGAGTATTAACCGAACAAATATACAGTACACATAAAAAATTTAAAAAAATATAATAATATTTTTTAAACTATCAATTGTGAATAAATTGTGTCGAAAAAGAGTTCAATTTAAGGTTATTCACAGAGTTATCCACATTATCCACAGAAGTTTTACACATAAATTTAGTTTTCATAAATGAAAATTACTTTACATAAGTACAAAAAAATCATTTAAATAGCTATAAGTATAAGGGATTTTTAAAAGTAATATTGAATAAAAAAATAAAATATGATATAAAATTCAATAACGGAGGAAAGAGTATGAATTACTATATAGATTTTGATAATACATTATATGAAACAGCAAAATTAACAGAAATTATGTTAGAAAAAATTGTAGAATCGATTTCATTAGAATCAAAAAGAGATATAAAAGAAATTGAAAAAATTAAAACTGAATTTAATTCTACAAAAGATAACATATTTTCTTTTGCTAAATTAATGGCAAATAGGTTTAATGTAAATGAACAAAAAGTTTTAGAAGATGTGGAAAATGTAATTATAAATAGTAGTGATGTAACTTTTGAAGATGCTAAAAGATTTGTAAAAAGATTAAAGGAAAACGGACATAAACTTACTATTCTTACATATATTCCAGATAAAAAGAATAGAGATTATCAAATAAAGAAAATTAAAGGGTCAGGAATAGAAAAGTATTTTGATGATATAATAATAACATCGGAATACAAATTTACACTAGACTTAGATTATAAAAATTCAATTTTTATAGATGACGATCCAAGAGATTTAAATGGATTATATGAAAAAAAACCAATAAAAGTAATTAGAATAAGAAAGAAAAATAATAAACGTTCAAAAATAGATATTGATAATAAAGATATAGAAGAATATGAATCTTTTGATGATATTAGTATATAAGATAAAAGAAAGTGTTGACAGTATAAAAAAAATATTGTAAAATGGATAACATAATATAATTGTGATGAAAAAGAGGAAGTATATAGAAAAGATATTTTAAGTGAGTTTGCGATAGTGAGAAGCAAGTAATGTCTAATATACTTTGGAGCTTTGGAGCAATACTAATTAAGGTGGGCATATGAAAAATGCCAATTAGGGTGGAACCGCGTAAGTAGTGCTTACGTCCCTAGCTTTATGCTAAGGATGTAAGCTTTTTGTTTTGAAAAAATTACTCCTTAGAAAATTATATGAAGAAAACCATATTCTTCATAAAAAAATAAAGGGAGGTTTTAATTATGGTAGAATCAATGGAAAAAATTGTAAATTTATGTAAGGCAAGAGGATATGTATATCCAGGGTCTGAAATTTATGGAGGTTTAGCAAACACATGGGATTATGGACCTTTAGGTGTTGAACTAAAAAATAATGTAAAAAAAGCATGGATGAAAAAATTTGTTCAAGAAAATAAGTATAATGTTGGGTTAGATGCAGCAATTTTAATGAATCCACAAACGTGGGTAGCTTCAGGACATGTTGGAGGATTTTCAGATCCACTTATAGACTGTAAAGAGTGTAAAACAAGACATAGAGCAGATAAGCTTATAGAAGAATGGGCACATGATAATGGAAAAGATATGATAGCTGATGGTATGTCAGATGAAGAGATGATAAAATTTATGGATGATAATAGTATAAATTGTCCAAATTGTGGAGCACATAATTTTACAGAAATAAGAAAATTTAATTTAATGTTTAAAACATTCCAAGGAGTAACAGAAGATGCTAAAGCTGAGATATACTTAAGACCAGAAACAGCTCAAGGTATATTTGTAAACTTTAAAAATGTAATGAGAACAACAAGAAAGAAAATTCCTATGGGAATAGCTCAAATAGGAAGAGCATTTAGAAGTGAAATGACACCAGGCTACTTTACATTTAGAACAAGAGAATTTGAGCAAATGGAACTTGAATTTTTCTGCAAACCAGGAACAGATTTAGAGTGGCATGCTTATTGGAAAGATTATTGTAAAAAGTGGTTATTAAATTTAGGAATATTAGAAGAAAATATAAGATTAAGAGATCATTCAAAAGAAGAATTATCTCACTACAGTAATGGAACAACAGATATAGAATTTGCTTTCCCATTTGGATGGGGAGAATTATGGGGAATTGCAGATAGAACAGATTTCGATTTATCACAACACATGAAGTTCTCTAAAGAGGATATGAATTATTTAGATCCAGAAACAAATGAAAAGTATGTACCATATTGTATAGAGCCATCACTTGGAGCAGACAGGGTAACACTTGCATTTTTATGCAATAGCTATTATGAAGAGGAAGTAGAAGAGGGAGATGTAAGAACAGTTTTAAAATTACATCCAGCTTTAGCTCCATATAAAGTAGCAGTACTACCATTATCTAAAAAATTGTCAGAAAAAGCTGATGAAGTATATACAGAATTATCAAAATATTTTATGTGTGATTATGATGAGGCTGGAAGTATTGGAAAAAGATATAGAAGAGAAGATGAAATAGGAACACCTTTCTGTGTAACAGTAGATTTTGATACTTTAGAAGATGGAAGTGTAACTATTAGAGATAGAGATACTATGGAACAAATAAGATTAAAAATTGAAGATGTTGCTAAATATGTAGAAGAGAAACTAGTATTTTAAAATTAAAAAATACCTTACTATTGTGAGGTTTTGAAAATGACAAATCCACCAAAGTGGTTTTGCCGGTTATATATGAAAACTCACATCAAACCGTCAAGTTACAGATGTGAGCTTTTTTTATTTATGTAGTTGCTTATCAACCCAGTTCTTATACAGAACTGCTGTCAAGGCAACGTTTAATGTTAAAGATAACAT
>CATJZH010000156.1 GCA_949746285.1 uncultured Clostridia bacterium | reverse complement strand
TGGAGATTTACCCAAGTGGTTGAAGGGGACGGTTTGCTAAACCGTTAGGGTTGCGTAAGTGGCCGCGAGGGTTCAAATCCCTCAATCTCCGCCAAAAAGAACAGCATGTATGCTGTTCTTTTTTTTAGTAAAATAATATTTTATAAGCAAGTTTGCAACATTATGTAAATTATGTTATAATTAGTCTGTTACAACAGGTTATTAAGTCCTTTTGTACAATATAACTATTAACATTAAAAAATATAAAAAATGGAGGGACAGACATGAATTCAAACGAACTATTTTTGTATCTGGCACCACGGTGCTTAATCGCAATGCTATTAATAAATTTTATAGTTATAGTATTGTACGCAGTGAAACATCGAAACATGCCGAAAAATGAAATTCTATTTAATGCAAAAATACTAATTATAGGTGTAGATGCTTTTCTCACATTTATACTGTTTATGATTGTATTTTTTGTGCCCAATTCAATTGTTGGTAGTTTTTTACCAACAATAACTAAAAACAAAACAATAACTCTGCCTGCAGAAGTTATTGAAGTGGAGAATATAATTAAAAAAGAGAATATTATTGAAATTCCATCAATTATATTACCTATTAAGCCGGAGGGAGACGAAGCTGTAGTTATTGATACTTCGTCAGAAGAATTGGGAGCTTTTATGAAAGAATTTTATGGGCAAAATGCGGAATTTTTTAATCAAAGAAATAATGCCACTTATTTAAGTAACTACAATGGATTTAGTAATTATACTGGATTAGATTTAGATAAAATCGAGTATAAACAAGAAAATGTTAAATGCATAGTAAATGTAGATAAGTTAGCTGTTGATACAGTTTGGCTGTTTACAGATTTAAAAAACTTAAAGCTTGAACCTATGCAGTGTAAGGTTATAATTTATGCTCCACGTTCAATTACAGAACAAGAACTGAAAGAGCTAAAAGAGCTAGGGGATGTAACAGTGATAACTATTGATAGAATGTGAGGGATAATATTATGAAAGTAAAGACAATATTAAATATAGCTGTTTTTATGACAAGCTATTTGCTGTTTGGTGGAATCTTTTTAATTATGGTAATGTGTAATGTTGATGTTAATTATACTGAAATACGGACAGATCCTGTATACAAAAATATAGATAAAACGGTTGAAATAGATGTATATGAGCAGGATAGCCCCATTGTAGCAACTCCCAAAAATGCTGGGAAAGAGCTTATATTATTGGATAAGTCTGGTTCAATGGAGGAATTCATAACAGATTTATATAAAAATAATGTAGAGTTTTTTAAACAGAATGACGTTTGGGCGTTTGACACAGAACTGTACCAGGATGTATCGATAGAAAATGTAGAATTTTCTGGTGATACTAATGTATTTAAAGCAGTTAATGCAGCGGCAGATGCAGGCTATGACACAATATGGTTATGTTCTGATTTGGAACATAACACAGGAGAAATTCAGTTATCTGATATAGCAAAAGAAATGCAGATAATTGTGTATTCGCCGAAAATATTGGATTCCGAAAAAACGAAAGATGTTATAAAGGAATTTGAATATGGGGATACAAAAGTCATAACGATAAATTAGTTTGTTTTGTGAATGGAAAAGCAGGGGGCTACCCCTGCTTTTTTTTAGAAAGTTATATTAAAAAGAACTCTCAAAATTAAATTTAAGAAATTTTAAGAGATCTTTTAATATAATTTGTTATTTAGTTTTTAATTTTGTTTCTTGTTCATTTTCGTTAACAATGTTTTCAATTTCGATTGCTTTTTTCGATTTTTTATGTTTTTTCAAATTATCTTTTGCAACAGTTGTAAGCAATTTTATTCTATTTGTTTGATTTGTTTCACTTGCACCAGGATCATAATCGACAGGAGTTATATTAGCATAAGGGTATTTTTCTCTAATTGACTTTATAACTCCTTTACCAACAACATGATTTGGTAAGCAAGCAAAAGGTTGTATGCAAACAATATTTGGAATTCCGTGTTCGATGTATTCCACCATTTCAGCGGTTAAGAACCATCCTTCACCTGTTTGATTACCTATTGACAAAATATCTTTTACATTATTTTCTAATTCGAATATATTACAAGGTAGCAAATAGTCTTTTTTAGAGTTTTTTAAAGCTATCTTTATGTCTTTTTCTAACATTTCTATAAGATTAATTGCTATTTTAAAAAGCTTAGATTTTGTTTTATCTTTATGTAACAATTTGTAATTTGTAATTTTATGTGTTGCAATAAATTTGATAAATCCCATAAAATCAGGAGCAATAACTTCAGCCCCTTCTTTTTCAAGAACATCAACAACAAAATTGTTTCCAAATGGATGATATTTTATAAGAACTTCACCAACAATTCCAACTTTAGGTTTTTGAATAGATGTATCAAGTTCGATTTTTTCAAAATCATTTACTATATCATAAATACTTTGTTTAAATTGAATAAAGTTTGATTTACTTACTAATGTTTTACATTTTTGCATCCATTTATCAAATAGTTTTTGAGTTTCTCCTTTAATTACTTCATAAGCTCTGTTTTTATAAAGTAATTTTTGTAATAAGTCCCCATAGAAGATAGCTCTTATTAATTTTTCTGCCATTGGAATTGTAATTTTAAAACCAGATGCTTTTTCCATACCAACTACATTAAAAGATATTATTGGAACATTTTCAAACCCAGCATCTTTTAAGGCTTTTCTTATAAATCCTATATAATTTGTAGCTCTACAGCCACCACCTGTTTGTGACATAATTAAAGCTGTTTTATTTATATCATATTTTCCTGATTGAAGAGCTTCTATCATTTGACCAGTAGTTAAAATTGATGGATAACAAGCATCATTGTTTACATATCTAAGACCAGTTTCTACTGTTTTTTCTGTACATTCTTTTAATACTTTTAAGTTATAGCCTAGAGAAACTAACGCAGATTCTAATAAGTCAAAATGAATAGGAGACATTTGAGGACAAAGTATAGTATAATCTTTTTTCATGAGTTTTGTAAATGAAACTTTGTTTACAGAATAATTTCCCAAACATTCTGGTGATTTAGCCTTTTCAGATTCCTCGTGTTCTTTCTGTGATATACGTTTATTCATACTAGCAAGTAGAGAACGAATACGAATACGAATAGCACCTAAATTATTTATTTCATCTATTTTTATAAGTGTATACATATTATCATAGCTTTTTAAAATTTCTTCAACTTGGTCTGTTGTTACTGCATCAACACCACAACCAAAAGAATTTAATTGAATCATTTCTAAAAAGTCATGTTTACCAACGAATTCTGCTGCAGCATATAATCTAGAATGATATACCCATTGGTCAACAACACGAAGTTGTTTACTTACTCCATTATGTGGTTCACATATACTGTCTTCTGATAATACACAAAGTCCTAGACTTGTTATAAGAGTATCAATACCATGATTTATTTCAGGATCTACATGGTAAGGTCTACCTGCTAAAACAATTCCTCTTAAATTATTTTCTTTTATATATTTTATTGTTTCTTTTCCTTTTTTTCGAACATCATTTTTATATTTTTGATATTCTTTTTCAGCAGCTTCAGCAGCTGCTGTTAACTCCTTTTTGGAAAACTTATATTCTTTAAAACATTCTAAATCGTATATAATTTTAACTAGATTTTTTATATCATCAATAGGTAAAAAAGGATTTATGTATTTTATATTATCTTTTCTTAATTTCTCAATGTTATTTTTTATAACTTCAGAATATGAGATTACTATTGGACAATTATAATTATTGTTTGAAGATTCATATTCTTTTCTTGAATAAGGAATACAAGGATAAAATATAGTAGTTATACCTTGATTTAAAAGGCTCATAATATGCCCATGGGCTAATTTGGCAGGATAACATACAGATTCAGATGGCATTGATTCTATTCCTTTTTCATATGTTTTTCGATTGCTTTTTTCTGATAAAATTACCCTGAATCCCAATTTTGTCAAGAAGGTAAACCAAAACGGAAAATCTTCGTACATGTTTAATACTCTAGGAATACCGATTGTTCCACGAGGTGCATTTTCTTCAGAAAGAGGATTGTATCCAAATAATCTTTCAAATTTATATTTATATATGTTAGGTAAATTCTTTTTTTCAGATTCTTGATTACCAGCACCTTTTTCACATCTGTTTCCAGATATAAATTTTTTTCCGTTTTCAAAAGTGTTTACTGTTAATTGGCAATTATTTTCGCAACCTCCACAACGAACGTGAGAAATTTTTATATTTAAGTTATCTAGCTCTTCTATTTTTAAAATAGTAGATTTATACTCCATGTCTAAATTGCTATTATACTGCTCTTGGGCTAAAAGAGCTATACCATAAGCACCCATAAGTCCAGAGATGTCTGGTCTTACTACATTTCTTCCAACTATTAATTCAAAACTACGAAGAACAGCATCATTATAAAATGTACCACCTTGAACAACAATGTTTTTTCCAAGTGTTTTTACATCTCTAACTTTCATAACCTTTTGAATAGCGTTTTTTATAATTGAATAAGAAAGTCCACTTGAAATATCTCCAACAGAAAAACCTTCTTTTTGAGCTTGTTTTATTTTTGAATTCATGAATACAGTACATCTAGAGCCTAAATCAACAGGGGTTTTAGATTTTAATGCTTCTTCAACAAATTGTTCTATAGATAAGTCTAAGCTTTTTGCAAAAGTTTCTAAAAAAGAGCCACATCCAGAAGAGCATGCTTCGTTTAGCATTATATTATCAATAGAATTATTTTTTAATTTTATGTATTTCATATCTTGTCCACCAATATCTATAATGCTAGTTACATTTGGTAAAAATTTTTTTGCTGCTGTATAATGAGCAATTGTTTCTATTTCATTTAAGTCAATATTTAAAGCTGTTTGAATAAGTTTTTCGCCATATCCAGTAATACCGCTAAATCTAATAATAACTTTTTCTGGTAATGATTTATAAAGTTTTTTTAGCATAGAAATAACACTTTTTAGAGGGTTACCTTTATTATTTTCATATAAAGAATAAAGTAATGCACCTTCTTTATCTATTAAAACTAATTTAGTTGTAGTAGATCCAGCATCTATACCAAGAAAAGCGTCGCCAGTATAAGAAGTTAAATCATTTCTTTTTACTTTATCTTTATTGTGTTTTTCTTTAAATTCTTCATAATCTTTACTAGTTTTAAATAAAGGTTCAAGTGTTTTTCCTTCTGTATATTTAGTTTTTTTAAATTCTTTTAATTTTTCTTTTAAATCAGAAGTAGAAAAAGTATTTGTTTCAATTGAATTTAAAGCAGCACCAGTAGCAACAAGAAGATGGGCATTTTCTGGTACAATAATTTTATCATCAGTTAATTTTAATGTTTCTATAAATCTTTTTCTAAGTTCTGATAAATAGTTTAAAGGTCCGCCAAGAAAAGCAACTTTTCCTTTTATAGGTCTACCACATGCTAAACCACTAATTGTCTGGTTGACAACTGCTTGGAAAATTGAAGCAGCAATATCTTCTTTTTTTGCACCTTCATTTAATAAAGGTTGGATATCTGTTTTTGCAAATACACCACAACGAGATGCAATAGGATATATAGTTTCATAAGTTTTTGCGAGTTCATTTAAACCTTTGGTGTCAGTATTTAATAATGAAGACATTTGATCTAAAAATGCACCTGTACCACCAGCACAAGTTCCATTCATTCTTTGCTCAATGAATTTATCAAAATAAATTATTTTAGCATCTTCACCACCAAGTTCAATTACTACATCTGTTTGAGGAATTATTTTTTGAACAGCTGATTTACAAGATATAACTTCTTGTATAAAATTTACATTTAATATTTTTGATATGTCAAGAGCTCCTGAACCAGTAAGTGACATAGTAAAAGTATTGTCTGGAAAGTCTTTTACAAGTTTTGATAAAACATTAAATAGTGTAGTTTTGGTGTCTGAAAAATGTCTTTCATAATTTGAATATATAGTTTCTAAATTTTTATTTAAAATAACAATTTTAACTGTAGTTGAACCAATATCCAAACCAACATGTAATAATTCTTTCATACTATATTTTATATGTTAGTAATCTAACATTCTCCTATTCTAAATTTAGGTTTTTAAAGGTTTTACCTATAAACCAATTTTAAAATAACTTATTATAACTTTTGTCGCATTTTGTCAATGTAAAGATGTGCCAAAAGATTAAGATTTTATGAATAAAAAACCCCACCATTTGTGGGATTATATTAATAATTTAGACATATGTTAATTCTTTAGCACTTATATTTTTAATACATATATAAGTATAAAGAAATATTGACATGCACTTCCTAGCATTACAAAAATGTGAAAAATTTCGTGAAATCCAAAGTGTTTAAAATTTATTTTAGGCCATTTGAAAGCATAAATTAGTCCACCTATTGTGTAGAAAATTCCACCAACTAATAGCCAAAGCAAACTATATAATAAATTAGCTTCTTTAAATGTTTGTACTAAAGGTATTACTGCAATTAAAACTATCCATCCCATAGCAACATAAATAGTTGTTGTAAAAGATCTAGGAGCTTTAATCCAAATGGCAGTTAAAATAGTTCCTAGAACTGCTAATCCCCATACAATACCAAAAATACTCCATCCCCAAGGTCCTCTTAAAGGTCCTAAACAGATAGGTGTATAGCTAGCTGCTATTAAAATGTATATCATTATATGATCAAATTTTCTAAATATACTTAATCCTTTGCTGCCTATATTTAACCAATGGTATAAAGTACTAAAAAGATACATTAAAAAAAGTGCTGTCCCAAATATAGTAAATGATACAATATCAAAGGCATCTCCCCATATTGCAGCAAAAACTATTAAAACAACAAGACCCACTAATGATAATCCTGCACCAATGCAATGCGTTAAACCACTAACCAAATCCCTTACTTTCGCCATAATTAATTCCTTCCTTATTTTAATATATATAATAATACTATATGTTATTATTATAGTCAATGATATAATAATAAAAAAAAGAAAATCTAGTTACCAAAACCAGATATAATATATAAATTTAATGAATAAATATAGTACATAAGAATAGTATTTACAAAGGAGGAAAAGCTATGCAAAAATGGATAATTTTAATAGTAGTTTTTATTATTATAGTGTTAAGTATATTTATTATATCAAATGTGAGTGTTGAAACAGAGTATACTCCTGAAACAGAGATAGAGGATGTAGAACTTAGAAAAACAATAGTTACACTATATTTTAAAAACAAAGAAACAGGAGAGATGGCAAAGGAAACAAGATTAATAGATTCAAAAGATTTACTAAAAAATCCTTATGAAGAATTGTTAAACTTGTTAATGCAAGGACCAGAGAATAGTAATTATGAGAAAGTAATACCTGAAGGATTAATAATAATTGATAATAAGTTTGAAAATGGCTGTGTAACAATTACATTTAACAAAGAAGCTGCAATTGATTTAGATGAAACTAAAAGAAATGATATAACAGCTGCCATATCCAATACATTAATACAATTAACAGAAGTAAATAGTGTAAAAGTTTTAATAGAAGGAGAAGAAGAAAATGAAATTAAAAATGAGATAAGTAATCAAGTATTTAATGAAATAAGCAATAAAACCTAGAAAAAGCAACGTTCCCTAAGAAAAATGGTTAAAAAGTAAAAGA
This sequence comes from uncultured Clostridia bacterium, assembly GCA_949746285.1. GTDB lineage: Bacteria > Bacillota > Clostridia > TANB77 > CAG-508 > Scatovivens. The sequence continues at coordinate 787 of CATJZH010000156.1, read as the reverse complement.
AAGGGAGTTTTTTTGTAAGAAAAATTTTTATTAAATCTATAAAATTATATAGAAATCAATTTTTTTCGAAATATAACAAAAAAGAAAAATTTATCAAATATATAACATTGCTATATATAATTTACAAAATCTAGATCGTATTTTATAATACATATAGATTTAATAGGATAGTAGCATTTTATATAAATACTTTATATTGGATTAATTTGAAATGTGAAAAATGCCTTTTTAAATTTGTGGTTATTTTTCACATTTTTTTAATATGATGGGAAAGTGTTCTTCAAATTCTACAATTAATATTAATAGTAAATTATAAAGAGAAATAAGGAGGGATGTAAAAGTATGAACAATTTTCAAAAGAAAATTGGAATGGCAGCAATTACATCGTGTTTATTAACAACGGGTGTTTTTCTTTTTGCTAATGCAAATACATCAGTAAATATAACTAAGCAAAAAGTAAAACCAATAGTATTACAATCAGGAAATGGTCTTTTAGCAACAGAGCAGATTATAGAAGGAACTCAAAGATTACCTACACAATCAATTAGAAATGAGTTTTCAGAAACATTGGAAACAATACAAGAATATAATGATGCAGTAAAAGTTTCAGCGTTACCAACAACATATTCTGCTGAAACAAGAGCAACTGGAAAGCTCATTTATTTATCAGATATACCACGTATGAGTAAATCAACTACTAAATATGGTACTATTCTTAATGATATAACATCAAACAATACAAAAATAACAGTAAAAATTGGTGGTACAGCAACAAGCTTTGATAAAG
>CATJZH010000155.1 GCA_949746285.1 uncultured Clostridia bacterium | reverse complement strand
TATTTCAATATAAATACTAGATTAAAAATAAATTATAAGTTTTACTTATATATAATATAAGAATATTAAAAAGAAAAATTTTAGCAAAGTATTGCAATTTATGTAAACTTATGCTATAGTAAAAAAAGAACTTTGAAATATTAATATTAATGAAAGGAAAATAATTAAAATCCTTTCCAGCATATTGCTGTTTACATATATAATAAATACATAATGAGGGGAGGAACTAAGAAACCAAATGGCTTTTTGTAACTTTTGTAACTATTAACAGTTTTATATAATTGAGAGGGGAAACATCATGGGGAATTATAAGCATATTTTAATGGAAGAAAGATTATTAGTAGAACTGGAGGAAAAAATCATGAAAAAAATTATGAAAGTAGTTTGGGGCTTTATAGTATTTATTTTAATGGCAGGTTTAAGCGGATGTAGTAGTAGTAATGAAGAAAAAATCGAAACTAGGACAGACTACTACATCAGCCTTGCTGAAGATGTGGAAACCTCTGAAGAACTGTATGATATTATTAGTGCTTACAGTGCTGATGAAGAGAAGCAGGAAAGTTTCAAAGCACAACTAGCTCTTTTAGGCAACGATACTGTTCAGTTATCTCTTCTTGCTTCAGAGGATTTGTCTCCAGAACTTATGGTTAGTATTTTCCAGAATCACAAATGGGCCAATATTAATCATGCAGGGATTCGAGCATTCTTGATTGGGAAAATTTCATGTATGAATGAATTAACCCCAATACAGGAAATGGAGATTGCAGAGATAGGTGAAGAGACGTATCAGGCTGGGCTTTTGGCAAAACCAGATGTTTCGTGTTATACTCTCTGCTATCTCCTCAGTAAAGATACTACCAAGTTGAACTTGGAGTATTATGTATATCGGGAGTGGATTTACCTGCAGGTTTTCGAAAGATGTTGGACCTGTGAGGAAAAAATAGAACTTCTCAACACTGGAAATAGAACAGTTAGGGAAGTCCTAAAGGAGGCGGAGTAGTGTGTTGTGTCTTTTAATGATATGGTTAACTGACACTGCTGTTCAGATTTTCCTGAGAGTGTTGGAGCCAATCTTACTTTTAATGGTAATTGGCTTTGCATTTAAAAGCACATTAGCAGCAGTAGGCCTTCCACTTCCAAGAGTGCAGTGGAGCGGGAGTGGCATAAGATTTTTTATAAAGATATTTTTTAAGGCAATTTTTAAGGCAATACGGAAGTTTTGCAGATTAATTCCTAAATGCTATAAGAAAGTTCAAAATTTTCTTATAGCACGTGGAGTTAATAAAAAGAATGCTAAAATAATTTCTTTCGTCATCACTGCAGTTATTGTAATGATAATAATATAATATATGAAAACTGAATATGGGAAAAAAGTCGTTGGTGTACCAACGGCTTTTTATAATTTCAAAAAATTAGTATTTAGATAAATTAAAACTTGAATATTATGTAAATTTATTATATAATAAAAAATGGATACACTTTTTAGGAGGTATTTCATGAGACAGCAAATGAAGCTGTAAAATAAGAGTTAATTAACTCAGAAAAAGAAAGGGGAGAATATTTATTTTAGTAAGTAACTCGATAACACTATGATATAAAAGGAGAGAAAAAATGGCAAAAGTATCAGTTGTAGTACCAGTCTACAATGCAGAAAGGTATCTTGAAAAGGCACTTCGGTCTTTAATGGTGCAAACCTATAAAGATATGGAGATTATAGTAATTGATGATGGCTCAACAGACCATAGTCCAGAAATAATTTCAAGAATTATGGATGAACAATCGGCACGTATAAAGATGTGCTCACAGGCAAATAGAGGCGTGGGAGCAGCAAGGAATCTGGGATTAAAGCTTACAAACTCAGAATATGTTCTGTTTATGGATGCAGACGACTGGGTTGAAAAGGATTTTGTTGAAACGTATTTAAATTCCATGATGTGGGAAACTAAATGCTCAGTTGCCAGCAGCTATTTTGTAACAATAGGAGAAAAGCC
>CATJZH010000154.1 GCA_949746285.1 uncultured Clostridia bacterium | reverse complement strand
TTTTTTCAGCAGACTGATCTAAAACAACATAATCATAAGCTTTTAATCTTATTCTAATTTTGTCACTTCCTATTTTTGTGTTTGATGTTGCCATTTAAATTTTCCCTCCTTAATTAAAATATAGGCTTCGGCAAGTTATCAACGTACCCTGGCGTTTCTTGTAACCCCATTTTAAAATCCAAGCTCTCTTTAGTATTTCAATATTAAATTGAAACTTAAATTTTGTCTTGGATAAGTATGTACATTTATCAAACTTATCGCCCGGTCTAAGCCAAGACATACTCTGCAGAAGTTCCCTCCACTTTTAGTGTAGCCACATTCTGCTTCATCGCTTCATCTTACGCTTAAATATTATACTACGCCTCTACTACATTGTCAACACTTTTAAAAAATAAAATGGTAAAAATTTACAAGTTATTTTGCAAATTTTTACCATTTTATTTTTTCTAACCAACATATATTTTATTCTTCAACTAATAACGAACATTCAATATCTGTTTTTCCTTGCAATTTTCCATTATTATATTTTAACAAACTAATTGTTGGATTTCCTGTTGCATGTGGTATTTCTAATACAATTTCCATTATTCCATCATTATCTACATCTATTATTTCTATATTACTAATACTTAAATAGTACTCTGTATTTGTATCTTTTTTCCATTTACTTTTTTCAATTGATGCTAAATCTGCAATTTTTGCACCTTTAGAATCAATTGCTGTTATTTTAGAAAATCCTGTTTTTTTATTTGTAAGTATTAAAATATATTCATCTGTTCCATTTCCATCTAAATCTGCTATTAATGTTTTTACACTATCATAATCTGATATTAGTGGATTATTGTCTGATACTATTGTTGGAACTGTATTTACTACTTTTACACTTCTTGGTATAGCTTCATAATCTTCTGATATTGCTATTTTTCCAACATCATCTATTTTAGCTAACCCATCATATACCTGTGAAGATAATATTCCTAAACTTGAATCTTTCTTTCTATAATTTTCATAGCTATAATATGTTATAACATATTTATCACTTTGCTCTGAAGTACTATCTATATATTGTAATGTAACTTCATCCATTTTACTTGTATCTAATATTAATCCATTATACAAAACTACTAGTGATTCATTCATTAATTTTTTATCTGATCCATCTGTAACAGTTGTATTTGATGATGTTTGATTTGTAACTTCTGTTATAGCTGAGTCTATGATGTTTGCAATAGAATCAACTTCTGCTTCATTTTCAGTTTTATTTTCTGGTAAGTTTGAAACAATTTCATTATATTGTTTATCATAATCATCTTTAGCAGTATGTATTAGATAATATGTTAATGCACCAGTTCCAATTATAATAACTACAAATGCTGTTAATACAAAATTTCCTAAAGTGGCTATTTGAAATTTATTTGTTTCTAAATTTTCATTTGTTTTACCTTTTTGGGATTCAGTTACATTATCTTTTTTTTCATTTTCATTTTGTTTATTAATCTCGCTCATAAATATACTCCTTCGTATTTATCTTTAGAATTTTAACATATTTAAATTATATTTAAAATAGTTTTTACAAAATTTTCACATTTTTTAAATATCTGAGCTATTAACATATTCTATTATTCTATTTATTTCACCTGTCATTGTATCTTGATATGTAGGTTCTTCTTCATCATAAAAATAATTTCCATCATATCCATACTTATTTAAAAATCTATAGGTTTCTATCTCAATAATTTCTCTTTTTGATATTCTTTTATCTTTTATAGGCAAATTTCTTCCTTCTTTTTCTTCAACAATAGTATTTACCTTACTTTCAAGAATTACATAATTTTTCTTTAATTCTTCTTCCATAGCTTTTAAATCTACTACATCATTTTCAACAAGTTCATCATCTTCATTTTCTGCAACAAACATTTCTATTTCTGCTACTAATTCATGTATACTATAATTATGTACTAAACTCATTTTTTTAGACAATGTTTTTCTAATAGCTGTACGTCTTACTTCAATTTGCTCAATCATAAAATCATCTAATTTATTTTGTCCTGTAAAAATTCCCAAAAATCTTTCTACATTTCCTTTGTCTTCAATAATTTCTAAGTCATCTTTTAATTTTTTTAATTCAGCCTCGCCTCTAATTTCTCTAGTTTTTTCTGCTATACATCTTTTAAGTTCATTTTCTTCAATAATTGCCATTTCATCAAATCTAGTTATTTGACTATTTTTAGCAGCAATTTTTGGGTTGTTCAAATAATTTATTAAAGTACTTATTTCTATATTGTTTTTAGAAATTTTCTCTAATCTTTCTTCAAATGTTGAATTAATATTTTTTTCTGCAAATGTTTTAATTTTTTCTTTAGTTGTTTCTAATAATTCTAACAATTTTTCTGCTGATTTTCTCATTTCAAAAGCATTATTTAACGCACTATATGAAACTCCCATATTTCCTGCTACTTTAGCATGATTTTGTTGTTTTGTAATTAAAAGATTTATATCTTCAATTAATTTATTAACTGCTTCAATATTTTCTTCGCATCCTGTTTTAGCTATATATGAAATTGAATCTTTGTCTTCTAGTTCTTCTTGCTGCAAAATTACATTTTCTTCAATAACAGAAGATTCTTCCTTTAAATTATCTTCTTCTATTTCTTCCTTATTTTGTTTTAATTTTTCTAATTCTTCTTTAACTAATTCATTTTTCATTAATTCCTGTGCTAATATTCGACCTTTTTCTGAATCAATTTTACTTGAATCATCTTCTTGTAAATCTGATTTATCAGTATTTTTTTCTTCATAAAAATCAAATTTTTTTGTTTCTTGATTTTCTGTATCAACAACACTTTCGTCTTCCTCGTTTTTTAATTCATCATCAAGTTGGTTTTCTGTATCTGTACTTTCTTCGTGCTCGTTTTCTAGTTCATCATCAAGTTGACTTTCTGTATCTGTACTTTCTTCGTTCTCGTTTTCTAGTTCATCATCAGGTTGACTTTCTATATCTGTGCTTTCGTCCTCTTTACTTTCTATATTCTCAACATCTTCTATATCAGTATTTTCACTATCTAATTCTTCATCGTCATCGTCTTCTTCTATATTTAAACTTACTGTACTTAGTATTTTCTTATTTGAGTTACTTATTAAATCAACTTCTCCCATTTGAAGGACTTTTTCTGCCTCTTCTAAATCTTTTTCTAACAATGCTTCATTATCAGAATTTATTTCATGTTTAAATCTTGGAAGTTCCATATCTTCAAATCGTTTTTCAATTTCTTTGCATTCTGCCATCATATAAACAGCTATGTTTCTCTTCCAATTATTAACAAATTCTATATTTTCTTTTCTTTTTTCAAATAATTCATTTGATTTTTCTTTTAATTCATCTAACTCTCTTGATATTCTTAAAACATCATCTTCAACTTCACTTATATAATTAGTTTCTTCTTCTTTTGGCTCATCACTATTTTCATACTTATTAAGTAATTGTTCCAGTTTACGTATATTTTCAAAATTTACTATATTAGCTTCTTCTAAATCTATACATTCTTCTAATTTTCTCTCAATAGAATATGCATTTTCTAGCACAAAATCATAAAGACCATTTCTTTCTCTATCTGTTAATTCCTCTAATTCTTGTTTTTCTAGTTGTATATTATAAATTTTAATGGTTTTTGAATTTTTATTTACTTTCTTATCTTTATCTTCTTCCATATCTTTAATTTTTGTAAAAGGTGAAATTAGAACTTCATCATTCTTATCTTCTAATATTTCACTAATATAAATATATGGTACATTTTTATCTAAAGTAATATTCATACAAGCTGGTCTGTTCCATTCTACAGAATACTTTTTCTCAGCACTAGACTTTTTAGTTGTAGCTGTTAAAAATCTATCTATATATAAATCGTTTTTAAAAGTTTCTACTTCTAATAAATTAGTACCTCTATATACTGTTATATCTCTTTTATAAGCTTTTGTATAATATTGCTTTAAAATAAGTTTATATATTAATTTTATATTTTTCAAATATTCTATAATATAACTTCTAGAATATTCAATATGAATTCCTTTTTTTCCAGAATCACCACTTAATAAAGCTACATCTGTTTCAGCATCAGTAATTAGCATTTGATTTATAGCTTTATAATCTTCATCAAGATATTCTCTTAGTGCATTTAATTCTTCATTTGTAAGTTTTAAATCTATCATCTGTACCACCTCATATTTAATAAGATATTATTATTTTAATAATTCTATAGCTTTATTTAATTGTTCATCTTCTTCTGTTTCTGAATTTTGGTCTATTTCATAATCCGGTTTAATTCCAACTTTATTTATTTTTGTTTCGTTAGGTGTAAAATATTCATTTATAGTAAGTTTTAATGCACTTCCATCTGTTAGTAGAAATACACTTTGAATTACTCCTTTTCCATAAGTATTTTTTCCTACAATTTTTGCTCTTTCATGATCTTTTAATGCTCCAACTAATATTTCAGAAGCACTTGCAGAATATTCATTTACAAGAACAACAAGTTCTTCATTCATAATCGCATCTTGTTTAGTAACACTAGTTTCTTTATTTCCATCTGAATCAACAGTTATAAGAACTTTACTGTCTTTAGGAAGAATATAATCTGCTATTTCTAAAGCTTCATCTACAATTCCTCCTGTATTATTTCTTAAATCTAAAATTATTTTTTTAGCTCCCTTAGCTTTTATTTCTTCATATTTTGCTTTTAATTCTTCAGCACATCCTTCATCAAAAGTTAATAAAGATATATAACCAATATCGTTTTCTAACATTTCAGTTTCTACATGATATACTTTTATAGCTTTTCTTTCTACTTCAAAATCTAAATATTCGCTTTCCCTTAAAACTGTTATTTTTACTTTAGAACCTTCTTCACCTTTAATTTTTGAAGAAACTAAATCTGATGACATTCCTAAAACATTCTCATCATTAACATTTACTATAACATCACCTGACTGTAAACCTGCTTGTTCTGCTGGTGTACCTTTTATAGGAGAAACTACTACTACATTACCATTTTCATCAACACTCATATATATTCCTATGCCTACATAATTTCCTAATGCATTAGCTTGAAATTCATTCCATTCCTCTTCTGTCATATATTCAGAATATTCATCATCTAATCCATTTATATAACCTTTTATAGTTTCATCAAGCATTTTTTGCTCATCAATTTCACCTATATAATATTTATCTATTGCTTCTCTAAAATTTTTTAATGTTGATGCTATTGCATCAATATTTTTTTCTGAATTCTCAGAAGCTTCTGCTTTTTCTATATTATTTTTCTTATAGTAATAATATAATGTAAATTCTGAAGAAAGTATTGAAGCTATAATAACAATTATAATTGTAAAAGCAATAAACTTAGCAACTAATGCTTTCTTTTCTTTTTGAAATTCCATTTCTTCTTCATTTTCGTTTTCAAAATCTTCCATATAGTAAATTAATTTTCTCCTTATCTTTTTTATTTTAATTTTTATGGTAAGTAAGGTGTAGGATTTGTTGGCCTTCCACCAATACGTACTTCAAAATGCAAATGATTTCCTGTTGAATTTCCTGTTGAACCTACTTGACCTATTGCTTGACCTTGAGATACTTGTTGCCCTACTGATACAGTTCTAGAATTTGGAAGCATATGAGCATATAGTGTCATTGTTCCATCATTATGATCTATAACTACATATTCTCCATAGCTTTTGTATGTACCATTGGACCTAACTAATGCTTTTGATATTACTACTTTTCCGGATTTTACTGCTTTAACAGTTGTACCTGCAGGGCAAGCAAAATCAACACCTGTATGTCCTGAATAACCATAATATCCAGTTGTTATATTAGATTTTGTTCTTCCAGATAATGGTGATATATACCCAGCAGCACTAGGTGCTACTGCTTTACCTGAACTTTTAGCTGCTAATGCTGCAAGTTGATTTTGAATATCTCTTTTATCTTTTTCGAATTCTTCTAACTCTTCTTGCAATTTTTTCTCTTCTTCACTTAAATTTGAAACTAGCGAATTCTTTTGATTTACTGAACTTTGAAGAGAGTTCTTTTTATTATTAACAGCTAATTTAGAATTTTCTATTTCCTTTTTGGCTGTTTCTAATGAAATTTTTTCATTTTCTATTTGCTTTTTGGTATTATCTATTTTTTGTAATAATTCTTGGTCTGCTTCTGCCAATTGTTCAATTAAATAATATTTTGAAATAAAATCTGCTAATCCTTCAGAAGATAACAACATATCCAAATAACTTGTTGTACCAGATTCATATAAAGCAACTAATCTTTTTTCTAATAGTTCATTTTGTTCATCATATTTTTCCTGTTGCTCTTTTATATTAGCTTCTTTTTGAGATATTTGTGTATTCAAATTACTTATTTGTTCTTGAAGAGAAGTTATTTCATTTTCATAACCTGATATTTCAGAATTTAATTCATTTATTTGATTTAATGTAGTCGTCATTTTAGACTTTACACCAGCTATTTCTGAATTTTTTTCTTTTATTTGATTATCTATTTGTGATTGTTGCCTTCTCAATTCTTTAGATGTTGCAGCATATGAAAAACTTATACTACTTATTAAAATCATAAAAATTAAACTAATAATAAATATTATTCTCTTAATGTTTTTATTATTCATTCTATTTACCTATGTTATTGTTATAACATTTTTCTCCTTTTAATTATTCCTCTACCTCATTTTTAGTTTCTAATTCTATTTTCGTTGTGTTTGTAATATTTTCATTTGAAGGCTCTGCATTAGTTTCAGTAGTTTGGTTTGAATAAGATGTTATATAATCTAAAGGTTGTACATATTCTCCATTTATTCTAACTTCAAAATGTGCATGTGGCCCTGTTGAATATCCTGTTGAACCTACTTTTAGAACTGGAGTACCTTGCAGAACTGTATCTCCTGCATGTACCAATATTTCTGATCCATGAGCATATAAAGTTGTTATTCCTCCACCATGATCTACTATTACCATATTTCCATATGCATTATTCCAACCTGCATAAGTTACTAAACCATCATTTGCTGCAATAAATGTGGCTCCCATAGGAGCTCCTATGTCAACACCAGTATGAAGTTTATATACTCCTGTTATTGGATGTGTCCTCATTCCAAATTGTGAAGTTATTCTAGTATATCCTGGAACTGGCCATGCCATTGTTCCTCCAACATACTGTACACTTACATTTGCTAATGCTAATAATCTAATTTCTGTTTCTATTGCAGTAATTTCTTTTTGATATTCTTCTACTTGCCTTTGCAACTCTAGTTCTTCTTGTGATAATTCTTGTAATCTGCTATTTTTTATAATAGCCATATTGGCAAGTGAAATATTATTTTTTTCTCTAGTTTCTCTTGAAGCCTCTAAAACTAGTTTTTTTGTATCTAGGGTTTCTTTCAATTTTTTATTATATTTTTGCTCTAATTCAACTGTTTCTAATAACTCAGCATCAGCTGTTGATATTTCTTCTATTAAAAAATAATTAGATAAAAATTCCATTATTCCTTTAGAACTCAATAATAAATCTAAATATGAAGTTTGTCCAATTTCATACATGGCTACTAATCTTTTTTCTAATAATTCTTTTTGTTGCTCATATCTTTTATTTGATTTTTCTAGTTCTATTTCTGCCTTTTCTATATAAGCTAATAAATCTAATTCTTGTGCTTCTAATGTTTCTATTTCTAGTTGTTTATCATAAATTTTTTGATTTATTGCTGATATTTCAGTTACAGTAGCAGACAATTCACTTTCAATAAATTCAATTTGTGCATTTGAATTTTGTAGTCCACTCTCTAATTCAGATTTTTCTAGTTGTAATGTATCTAAATCTTTTTCTTTATTTTCTTCTTCATTCGTGCCTTCTTGTTCATTATTTTCTTCTATGTTTTGATTTTCAGTAGCTAAAGCACTATCTTCAAATAAGCTGAAATTACATGACAAACAAAATATTACTAAAATTATTAAGTTAATTTTAATAAATTTTTTCATTCGCCTAATCTATACCTCCAAGTATTTTTTCATTGAAACAGAACTTCCTATAATTCCTATTCCAATTCCTAAAACTGCATATACTATTGTTATTGGTTTTGCTATTTCTATAAATTGTAATAAAGTTACTCCCATTTTTTGTAAAACTTTTGATGATTCTATATTTTGTATAACAACATCATATAATAAACCTACAATTAATAAAGTAATAACTGCAGCAATTATTCCTATTACAATACCTTCTACAATAAACGGCCATCTTATAAAACTATTTGTTGCTCCGACATATTTCATTATAGAAATTTCTTTTCTTCTTGCATGAACTGTAAGTCTTATCGTATTTGAAATAATTGTTATAGATATAACTAATAATACAATAAATATTACTCCTATTGTTATTCTAACCCCTTTTACAATTGTTATTAAAGTTGTTATTGTACTATCACTACTTGTAATGTTTTTAACTATTGAATCGTGTGCTGTTGTTTCTTCTATTTTTAAATCTACTTCTTCACTTCTTCCTTCTGTTGCAATATTAGCACCAATTCTTCCAATTTCTTCTTCTATTTCTTTAGATTTTTCAAGATTTGTTAATGTTACAACAAAAGATGCTGGAAAAATATTATTTTCTCCCTCATATCCTTGTAAAAATTCTTGATTATCTTTCATTTGTTCTTTAAAAGAATCTAATGCTTGTTGCTTGTTTTTAAAAACAACAGTATTTATACCATCTAATTTCTTTATTTCATCTTCAAATATTTGTTTTTGTTCATCCGTTGTTTCATCCCATATGAAAACTTCCATTCCTTGTTTCATTTGAACTTGCTCTAAAACAGAATTTATATTTACTCCAATTGCAAAAAATATTCCAAAAAGAAACATGGTACAAATCATTGTTATGATTGATATAACTGTTGATTTTGTATTTTTAAAAACATTTTTAAAACCTTCTCCTATAGAATACGATAAACCATTATACCTCACTATTATACCCACCTTTTTTATCATCTCTTATGATTACACCTTTGTCTATTTGTATAACCCTTTTTTTCATTTTATTTACTATATCTTTAGCATGTGTTGCCATTACTACTGTTGTTCCTCTAGCATTTATGTCATTTAATAAGTTCATAATATCCCAAGCTGTTTCTGGATCTAAGTTTCCTGTAGGCTCGTCCGCAATAATCATAGAGGGATTATTTACTAAAGCTCTAGCCAATGCAACTCTTTGTTGTTCTCCTCCAGATAATTCATTTGGATAACATTTTGCTTTATTACTTAATCCTACCAAAGATAATACCATTGGTACTTGTCTTCTTATATGCTTTGGTGTAGATTTTACAATATACATAGCAAATGCTACATTTTCATAAACTGTTTTGTCTGGAAGTAATCTGAAATCTTGAAAAACTACTCCCATACTTCTACGCAAAAATGGTACTCTTTTCGCTTTTAAAAAAGTAATATCTTTGCCATTTATTATTATATTTCCTTTAGTTGCTTCTTCCTCTTTTAATATTAATTTTATTAATGTTGATTTTCCTGATCCAGATGTTCCAACTAAAAATGCGAACTCACCTTTATCTATACTAAAAGTAGCATTATGGACCGCTTCTGTACCAGTATCATATAATTTAGTTACATTCTTAAATTCTATCATTGTCTTGGTTTGCATCCTTTCTTTTGCTTTTTCCCAAAATACTTTTTTACTAATATATAATATCAATAATTGCAAAAAATTGCAATATAAAAAGAATAATTTCTAAAACATAGAAATTATTCTTTTTATGTCAATTATTTACATTTATAAATAACAATTTTATCTGAATTTTTAGAATTAGAAAAAGATATTTTTAATATAATCGGTTCTTCAATATTTTCATAATAAAATTCCATATTAAAAATTAAATAT
>CATJZH010000153.1 GCA_949746285.1 uncultured Clostridia bacterium | reverse complement strand
TCTTATATCCTGTAAATTTTTTAATACTTTCTGGTAGTTCAATTTCATATTTCTCTTCTAACATTTTATTAGTACAATCAAAATCACTATGAAAAGTATCTTTATTCTTTATTACTTCTAAAAGTTCTTTATTAAAATAATAATTATAAAAGTAATAGTCTGTTAATAAATGTAATAAATAACCTTTATAAAAATCTTGCTCAATATCAATTTTAGAATCTTGCAAAAACTTGTAAATATCAGTTTCAAATTTCCCATCATTTCTACTTCCCATTAATCCATAATGAGTTTTAAATTTGTTATCACAAGGTTCTGTCATATTTTCATTTAAATCTGGCCTAATAGAACCATTTAAAAACTTTTTGCTTTCTTTTATTTCATCAATATGTTTTTTCATATATTGTTTTGCTACTGCTAAATGAATATTAAATCCTGGCATATTTGTTCTCCAATCTTATTTAGTAACTCTTGTTATAGCTAAACCATCACCAATTTCTAAAATTTCACTTTCCAAATTTGGATTTTCTGTAACTTCTTTTATATATTCTCTTAAATGTCTTACTGCTGTTCTTTGTTTATGCTTATTATAGTCACTCATAACATAACCTTTATATAAAACATTATCTGCCAAAATAATTCCTCCATTTTTTACAAGTCTAATTCCTTGTTCTAAAAATATTGAATATTTACTTTTGGCTGCATCTATAAAAATTATATCATATTCAAAATTTAATGTAGGTAATATTTCAACAGCATTTCCTATTATAACATTTATTCTTTCATCTACACCAACCTTTTTAATATTTTCTATTGCTTCTTTTGCTCTTTCTTCATCAAGCTCAATTGTATCTATTATGCAGGTTTCTGCATATCTTGCAAAGCAAATAGCTGAATATCCTACTGCTGTACCTATTTCTAATATTCTTTTTGGCTTTTCTTTTTTTAATATTTCTTTTATCTTTTCTAATGTATCATCCATTATTATTGGAATATGATTTTCTAGTGCTTTTTCTTTCATTATTTCAAATTCTTTTATATTAAACATTTTTTTACCTCATACTTTTATAATTAATTCTACTCCAATTGTTCCTTAAAATCTATATACTTGATTTTTTTTGCATTCTGCGATATAATATATTATGTAGACTATATTTTTACAAAAAATGGAGGAATTACTATGTTAAAATTACAACCTTATGAAAGAAAATTCTTAGCAGACCTCAAGCAGGAGATTGCCATTCCAGACGAAGATTCAAACATGCTCTTTAAAATCTGGCGTCGTCGGTTTGGAAACCGACCTAACAAATCAACGGCTATAAGGATGCCAAAGCCGTTTCTCTATCCAACGGACTTCTTCGAGGAAAGTGCATTTCAGTCTATTTTCATACAAGATGGTAAATGCTATGACTATTTTTGTGAATTGGACTGCACAAGGCCGTTTTTGAATTTACAATCTAGCGGCTTTACCTCAGGACCTGGAGGAACTCCTGTATATCTGCTATATGGATTTTGTCCAGACTGCAGCAATTCCTAAAAGTCTTAAAAAGACTTCAAACCAAAAATCCGTTGGGAGGGTACAACAGTACCACCCATCGGATTTGTTTTATTTGTTCCTTGCTGCTCTTTCTCTATCTTTATTATTTAAAATTTTCTTTCTTAGTCTAATGCTTTCTGGTGTTATTTCTACTAATTCATCATCTTGTATAAATTCAATAGCCTTTTCTAAAGACATCTGAATTGGTGGAACTAAACGTAAAGCTTCATCTGAACCAGATGCTCTAGTATTTGTTAAATGTTTCTCTTTACATACATTTATTGCTAAATCTTCTCCTCTTGAATTTAATCCAACTATCATTCCTTCATAAACTTCTACACCTGGTCCTATAAATAACTCTCCTTTATCTTGAGCATTATATAATCCATATGTAATAGATTTTCCATTTTCAAATGCAACTATTGTTCCTCTAACTCTAGCTTGTATATCGCCTTTGAATTCTTCATAACAGTCAAATATGTGATTCATTGTTCCCTCACCTTTTGTATCTGTTAAGAATTCTGTTCTGTAACCGATAATTCCTCTTGCTGGTATTTTAAATTCAATTTTAGTATGTCCATCTTCAGCTGGTTCCATATTAAGCATTTCTGCTTTTCTTCTTCCTAATTTTTCTATAACATTTCCAACACAATCATCTGGTACATTTACAACAAGTCTTTCCATTGGTTCACATTTTACACCATCTATCTCTTTAAATATAACTTTTGGTCTTGAAACTAAAAGCTCAAATCCTTCTCTTCTCATTGTTTCAATAAGTACTGATAAGTGTAATTCTCCTCTTCCTGAAACTTCAAAAGAATCTGGTGAATCTGTTTCTCTTACTCTTAAACTTACATTTCTATCTAGCTCTTTAAATAATCTATCTCTAATATGTCTAGATGTAATATATTTTCCTTCTTTTCCTGCAAATGGTCCATTATTTACACTAAATGTCATAGATACTGTTGGCTCATCTATATCTACAAATGGTATTTTTTCTGGATTATTATAATCACAAATTGTATCACCTATATTTATGTCTGCTACTCCTGATAATGCAACTATATCTCCTGCATCAGCATGTTCAACTTCTACTCTTTTTAATCCATCATATACATATAATTTTGCTACTCTTGCATTTAATATTTTATCTTCATTTTTGCAAATGGCAACTGGCATATTTAAGTCTACTGCTCCTCTTTCAACTCTTCCTATTGCAATTCTTCCAATATAGTCATCATAATCTATATTAGAAACTAACATTTGCATTGTTCCATCCATATCACATTCTGGAGCATCTATATGATTTATTATTGTTTCAAATAAACATTTTAAATCTTCATTTGGTTTATCTAAATCTAATGTAGCTACACCTTGTTTTGCTGACGCATATACAACTGGAAATTCCAATTGTTCATCATTTGCTCCAAGTTCTATAAATAACTCTAATACATCGTCAACAACTTTATAAGGCTGAGCTCCTGGTCTATCTATTTTATTTATAACAACAATAGGTTTTAAATTCAAAGCTAAAGATTTTTTTAAAACCTCTCTTGTTTGAGGCATTGCTCCTTCAAAAGCATCTACTAATAGAACAACTCCATCTACCATTTTTAAAACACGTTCTACTTCTCCACCAAAATCTGCATGTCCTGGTGTATCTACTATATTTATTTTTATATCTCCATAATGTACAGCTGTATTTTTAGAAAGTATTGTTATTCCTCTTTCTTTTTCTAAATCGTTTGAGTCCATAACTCTTTCTTCAACTTGTTCATTACTTCTAAATATACCACTTTGTTTTAACAATGCATCTACTAGAGTTGTTTTTCCATGGTCTACGTGTGCTATTATTGCTACATTTCTTATTTTTTGGTTGTTCATTTTTTAATCCCCTCTTTTTATTATAAAAAAATGATTAAATCTACAAAACGCAAATTTAACCATATAATTATATATTAACCAGTTTAGTTTGTCAATACATCATTTTAGCTTTATGTAAATTAAATTTCTGTACCAGATAGTTTTACAATTTCTGTTTTTATTTTTTCGCTAACTATATCTTCTGTGTCTTTTTCAATTTTCTTTCCCATATTATATTCTAAAAAATCTAATGGCTCTCCATATATAATTGCATTTTTTGAAAAAGGTTTTGCTGGTCCTACAATTCCTATAGGAATTACTTTAGCTCCAGTTTTTAAAGCCATATATGCAGCACCATTTTTTATTTGTCCATCATTTTTTTCTAATCCATTTCTAGTTCCCTCTGGAAAAAGTCCTATACAATTTCCTGCTTTTAAAGTTTTTAATGCTTCTTTCATTGCTGAAATATCTTTAGCATCTCTTTTTACATATATTCCTTCAAAAAGAATTCCTAAAACAAAAAATAAAGGATTCTTTTTTAATTCTTGTTTTGCCATAAATCTAATATGTCTACCTGCTGTTACTATTATTAATGGTGGATCTAAATATGTTCTATGATTCCCACAAAATATTAATGCTCCATCTTTTGGTACTTTTTCATTTCCTATTATTTTTACTCTATATACTATTTTGCAATATGTAAAAATAAAAAATCTTACAATCGCTCTTCCTATTTTTTTTAAGAATTCTTTCATTTTTTACCCCTTTTTATTCTCAATTTAGTTTAACATATGTTAACATCCTCAGCAACAAACGTCCCTAATTGAAAATTTTATCTTTAATTATACTTACTATTTTTTCTACAACTTCATCTATGCTTAAAGTTGTAGTATCTATATATATCGCATCATCAGCTATAACTAATGGCGATAATTCTCTTTCTGTTTCTGATTTATGTCTTTCTTTTATATTTTTTAATACTTCTTCATATGTTTGCTCTATTCCCTTTTCTAGATTTTGTTTGTATCTTCTTCTTGCTCTTTCTTCAATACTACAATCTAAATATATTTTTACATCTGCATTTGGAAATACTGTTGTTCCTATATCTCTTCCTTCCATAATTATATTTTGTGTTTTTCCCATTTCTCGTTGTATAGGTGTCATCTTGTCTCTTATACATTTTATTGCTGCGAAGTTTGCTACATTAGAACTTACTTCTACTGAACGAATTTCTTCTGTAACATCTTTTTTGTTTAAAAATACTAATTCTTTCCCATTTTCTTTTTTTAATTGTATATCGATATTTTCTAATATGCTAGAAATCTTTTCTATTTCGTCACTTTTAATATTATTATTTAAACATTCTAGTGTAACACATCTATACATTGCTCCTGTATCTATGTTTATTAAATTCATTTTCTTTCCAACTATTTTCGTTATTGTTCCTTTTCCACTTCCTGCTGGTCCATCTATTGCTACTATAAAAGCCATTTCTATTTACTCCTATCTAATTTATCCTTCTTCTCCAAGTTTACACCTTTAACAACAATTTCCATATTAAGAACATTCATTGCTGTCATTTTATCTATTTCTTTTATTATTTGTTTTTTCAAAATCTGCATAGTTTCATTTATGTTATATCCATAATTTATGATTACTTCTATATAAATATATATTCCATCATTTAATTCTTCATGTTTTTTTATTATTGCTCTATGTATTTTGTGAACTCCTTCGCTTTTTTCTACAACATAGTCTATTATTTGTTTAAATACTGTATCTGAAATTTTAAAATTTCCCATATAACTAAATGTTGGTCTTATAATTGATTTTTCAGAAACATATGGTACTTGCCCTTTTCCTTTTGATTTAAATATTTGAAGTGGATCTAACAAATATCCTGAAAAGTCTTTTTTTAAAGCAAAAGTTGGAACTGGTATAACATGTTTTCCTTGATGTACTCTTATATCTCTTGCCATTGCCATTTCTTCTTCTGTTGCTACATCTGTTATATATATTGTTTCTGATATTGGCTCAAATCCTAAATTTGCAGCTATTTTTTCAACCATTCCATCTGAAGTTCCTAATATTAAAATACTATCTGGTTTTCTTTTCTTTATAGCTAATTGTATTTCTTTTTTTCTTTCTTCATTTTGAAATAAAGCATTTCTTACTGTTTCAATTTTAGTTGGAGCTTTTTTCGCAGATATTCCTGCTATTACTTCATTTCCAGATATTAAAAGTCCATCATCAATAATATAATTTATGCCTTTTTCATTTGCAACCATTTGTGCTCTATAACTTTTTCCAGTTCCAGATGGACCAACAAATGCATATGTTTTCATTTTATGTTGTGAAAATAACATTTCTTTCTCCTCAATATAATAATTTGTTAATTATTATATCATTTATCGTTTTTTTTCACAAGTATTGCTAATTTAATTTATCTTCTTAATTATAACAGTTGTATCTTTATTTTCTTTTTGAGGATTATCTTTTTCTTTTGGAATATTATATTCATTAATATTTTTATTTTCACTTTCTATCAAGTTTGGTGGATTATCCTGTTTTGTTTTTTCTTGAACTAATTTTAACTTATATGCATGTATTATGTATTTATAATTATACTCTTTGTATTTGGTATTTATTTCTTCAATATTAGTTTTTATCCTTGCATCAAAATTCCATCTAGCTATTTTTCCCTTGTATTCAACTTTTTTATTATCAAAAACAGTAGACTTTAAATTATAAAATTTTCTACCTGCATTAAAAACCGTAATTATTGATAAAATAATTAATACTATAATAATTAATATTCTTATAAGTAACTTTACACTAGTATTTACTTTCATATTGCCTTCTTTCATTTATTACATTTTTGAATTATATTTACTTCTATATCTATGTCACTTTCAATATTTTGATTATTATCCTTTGGAATAATTAAACACAATTTGTACTTTTTTTCAAATTCTATATTTTTATATACAAAGTTTTTTTCAGTTTTATTATTTTCTAGTAATATTTTTTCATTAGTTAAATAATCATACAATTCATATTTTATTGGAAATATAGAATTTGATTTTTTTATTTCTATTTCAAATTCAAAATCTACTTCTGAAATTTTTTTACAATTTTCCATATTTTTAAAATTTCTTATTGTAAAGCAAAATTCTTGTATTTGTGTATTTGAAATAATTTTTTTAACTATAGTATCTTGCGATTTCTCTATATCTACAATTGGTTCTGGTATACTAAACAATAACTTTATATTAGAAATTTTTTCATAATATCTTGCAAAAGTATTACATGAATAGCTAACAACTAACAACATTATAACTATAATAAATATTCTTTTTATTTGACCACTTCTTTCTAATTATTTTAAATTTTCTATTAAAAATATTACATACTTACTCTTAATACAAAATTTAAATTTATAAGTGGCATCTGGCTTAATGCCACTTTAAAACAATTTTAATATATAAAGTTTTATAAGATTTTCATTCTTTTGTATAATTTTATAAAAAGGTAATTTACTTTTCTTTTGTATTTATTGGATAATTAAATTTGTTTTCCTACAATTTCAATATCTAAACTACATTCTAATGAAGAATTACCATACTCATCATAAACTAGGGTTCCATTATTTTGATCTATATTGCTATTATCTTCTTCATCAAATTCCCAATACCAATATACTTCTATTGTTTGTTTTGGATTTCCTTGCTCAGGTTTAATAGTTCCATATAAACAATTAGATGCTAAATTTGAAAAAGAACTATATTCTTCGGTTTTATTTATAATTTCATCATGTTCATTTTTAAGTTCAGCATAAAAATTAAACTTATCTGGAATATTTTTTTCATTTACTACAATTATTTGATATTCAATCGCAGTTTCAGCTCCACTCGCATCTATTTCTATTTCAAAACTACCATTTGAACCTGGAGCTATTTTTTCATTAGTCAAATTTATAACAACTTGTTCATTATTAGAATTAAAAGACCATTTTGCAATATTATTGGTTACTACTATTCTTTTTTCAAACATAGAACCTAGTATAAATACTGTTATTAGTATAATAAAAAAAAATAATAATCCAATATTTTTCTTAATTTTATAAAACCTCCTTTTTTTAATAAAGTTAAATATTTTTAACTTGCTTTATATCTGTATAATTATTTTAGGGGCATAAAATAAACTATCACTTTTTTGAATTAAATTTAAAACTTTGAATTTGTATTTGCTTAAAATTTAAGCAGTTCAAAGTAAAATACTAATAGAAGAAGTCTATTAATTGTGCTTGGGGTGCAACAAAAAACTCTTTTTATTTTTTAATTTTTAATAATCTGGAAATTTATAAATATTAGAATAATATTTACTTTCTTTAGATTGATTTGATATAAATTGCAGTTAAAAATATTTAACTTGTTTGAGATTATAGCACCATAATTTTAATTTGTAAAGTACTTTTTTTATTTTTTTCAAAATTTTAAATTTGATTTTTAAAACTAGTAACAAAAAAAACTTGTTGTATCAAGCTATTAATCAATTTATTAAAACACTAAAAAAACGCTCATAAAATTATTTCTATGAACGTTTTTTATATAAAATGTCCTCTTTTGTTCTTTATTTAGTTATCCATTTTACTAAATTTAAATTTTCTGAATCAACTAACATCGGATGTTTCGGCATAACTCTAAATGTATATCCAAAATTTCCTCCTGTTTTTAAATCTAATACAGCTTCATAAGTATATTTATGTTCATCCTTATTTTCTGATATTTTATTCATTGTTTCTGTATATACATTTCTTACTGTACCATTATCTAAAAATTGACCAAAATATACTTGAATATCTGTATTTTCCTCATCAATATTTGGTAAATATACTTCACAATTTACTGTTATTTGCGAACCTGCAACCATTTTTGCATTATCTACATTTTTTTCTTGTATAAGTTCTATTTTGTCCCAATTTTCTCTTACATTTTTCTTCCACTCAGTAAATCCTGCAACTTCTTCTAAACTTTCAAAATGTTCTCTTCTTAAATTACAAAGTGGCATATATAAATCTTTCACATATTCTGTAACCATTCTTGCTGTACTATATTTTCCACCAGTAGTTTTTATAGAATTTTTCATATATGCAAGCCATTCTTTTGAAACACCATCTTTATCTTGATTATAATATGCTGGTATAATTTTATTTTCTAATGTATGATATAAACTATTGCTATCTGCTTTATCCTGTTCTTCATATGATTCATAACTTGCATTTGTTCCAATTGTCCATCCATTTGTTCCTGTATATCCTTCACACCACCAGCCATCTAATACACTAAAGTTTACAACTCCATTTACTGATGCCTTTTCTCCAGACGTTCCAGAAGCTTCCATTGGTCTTCTTGGATTGTTTAACCATACATCTACACCGCTTATTAAATATCTTGAAAGACCTATATTATAGTTTTCTAATATAAAAATTTTTCCTTTAAATTGTGGCATTAATGATATTTCATGAATATATTTTATTAAGTCTTGTCCTTCTTTATCTTGTGGATGTGCTTTTCCTGCGAAAACTAATTGAACTGGACGTTTTTCATCACTTAATATTTGTGTTAATCTCGCTATATCTTTAAATATCAAAGTTGCTCTTTTATATGTTGCAAATCTTCTAGCAAATCCTATTGTCAATGCTCTTGGATTTAAATTATTTACTATTTCTGCTATTTGGTCATACCCAACTCCACTATTAATATATCTTTGCGTTATATTTTGTTTAATCATTCTTATTAATTTTTCTTTTCTTTCAACATGTACATCCCATAATTTTTCATTTGGAATATTATATATTTTTTCCCATGTTGATTCTAATTCAATATTATCTTGCCAATATGGAGGTAAATATTCATTAAATAGTTCTTTTATATTTGGAGCAAGCCATGAACATGTATGAATTCCATTAGTTACATAAGTAATTGGAGATTCATCTTCTGCTATATTTGGCCATACATCACTAAATAATTCCCTTGAAACTTCGCCATGTAACTTACTTACACCATTTTTCTTTCCAGCAATTTTAAGTGCTAAAATTCCCATATTAAATCCTGGCTCTAAATCGTTTCCTGGCATACCCAATTTCAAAAAGTCTTCTCTTGAGATTCCTAGTTTATTCCAAAATCCATTAAAATATCTGTCTATTAAACTTATATCAAAAATATCATTTCCAGCTGGAACTGGTGTATGTGTAGTAAATACTGTTTGAACAGTAGCTATTTCTTTTGCCATTTCAAAAGAGATTTGTTTCTCTTCCATTAAATCTTTTATAAGTTGTAATGTTAAGAAAGATGAATGACCTTCATTCATATGATATACTGTTGGCATATAATTCAATGTTTTAAGAGCTTTTACTCCTGCCATCCCTAAAACTATTTCTTGACGTATTCTCATATCTTTATCTCCGCCATATAAGCGAAGTGTTATTCCTCTAAAGTCTTCATCATTTTGTTCTATATCTGAATCCATTAAATATAGTTTTATTCTACCTACATTTATTTGCCATAATTTCAAATATAATGTTCTATTATCTAATAAAATATCTATAATAACATCATTATTATTCTCATCTTTTACTGGTGATATTGGTAAATTATATAAGTCTATATTGTGATACTCTGAGCATTGCTCTCCTCTAGAATTTATTTTTTGATGGAAATATCCATTTTTATATAATAATCCTATAGCAATAAATGGTAATCCCAAATCACTAGCTGATTTTAAATGATCTCCTGATAATATTCCAAGTCCACCTGAATAAATTGGAACTATTTCATCTAATCCATATTCTGCTGAAAAATATGCTATTAAATCTTCTTTATTATTTGGATACTTTTTACTAAACCAAGTATCTTTACTTTTCATATAATTATCAAAATTCTCTACTACCTTATCATATTCTTTTAAGAATTCTTCATTATGAACAAGCCCTTCTATCTTTTCTTGACTTATCATTTTTAAAAATTTTACTGGATTTTTTTCGCTTTTTTCCCACAAATCTAAATCCATCATTTTAAATAGTCTTAAAAATTCTGAATTCCAAGACCACCATAAATTATTTGATACTTCTGCTAGTTTATTTATTCTTTCTGGTAATTGTGGAACTACTGTAACTCTATTGAATATATACATTCTATATATCCTCCTTCGTAATTTTAAAAATTTTATTTTCATTTGTCATTCATACTAATAATTATCTATTAAAATATTTTTTTTGTCAATTGTTTTGTCATCTTTTTACATTTTTTGTGTTTTATTACATTTTTGTTACATTTTTATTATCTTTTTGTTAATATGCTTTTTTTAAGAAATAATTATATTATAATAAGTTTATTATGGAGGGTATAAAAATGGAATTAAATTGTCAAAGAAATTTATTAACTTATCAAAAAAGTCTTTATTCTAAACAGGTATTTTATTATTCAAAATTATGTGAATTATATAAAAATTTAGCTAATCTAAACCCTTCTGTCGAATCTGCAGATAAAATTGTAGAAATGTATTCTAAACCATTATCACTTGCTACTTCTGGAGATTTAGAATCTATACAAGCAGATAACTATTCAAAAGATGAATTAGATATATTTAAAAAATTTGAGGGTTTTTCACAAAGATTCTTTGAATACCGCAAATTGAATAATTCTTTCAAAAACTTTATCGAATCTGGTGAAGCACAAACCATAATTTCTAATGGTGAAATAGTTGACCCTGATTTTTTCAAACCAAATAATTCTTCAAAAGAAATAGATGAATTTAATAATGATATTTCAAAAAAAACTTTAAATGCAATATCTTTTCAAACTTCTACTACTTTAAGAAAATCTAGTAAAGTAATAAGCAATATAGATTCATCTGCTATTCCACAAGATAAACGACTAATTCAAGTTACACCAAAATCTTGTGGTGCTGATATATCA
This sequence comes from uncultured Clostridia bacterium, assembly GCA_949746285.1. Classification (GTDB taxonomy): domain Bacteria; phylum Bacillota; class Clostridia; order TANB77; family CAG-508; genus Scatovivens. The sequence continues at coordinate 11,117 of CATJZH010000153.1, read as the reverse complement.
AAAGCAAGAAGTATTGAAAAAAATAGCAAATATAAAACAAATAAATCTAAAACTAGAAAAAAGTTTATAAGTGCACTTATAGCTACAGCTTTAATTGGAATTGGAGTTGGTAAAAACTATTTAGAATATTCTAATCTTTCTGCAACAGAAAATGAAAAAAATGGTTATGAAGTTTTAGTATCTGATACTACAAAATCAGAATTAGAAAATATAGGAACTGCTATTAATATTGTAAAAAGTTCTGATGTGGAGCCAGACTATGAATCTCTACATGATATTCGCACAAATCTTGATGAAACTATAGACCATGTAATGTCTGATTTAGTTACTAAAGCCTTTAATGAAAAAAATCCAAATTATAAAGTTGTTTCAGTTGAAACTAGTTATGATAGAACTTTAGGAAGCAAAGATGATCCTCAAGACCAAACTTTTTGCCAAGTTACTTATTTAGATGAAAATGAAGAAGAAATCATTACTTTAGTAAACTTTAATTCTGATATTAGAGATAGTTTTGATCATGAATATTCTTTAGATCATTCTTCATTATCACTAGAAGATTTAGAAAATATTTATACTGATATAAATCATTTAGCTGGAACAGAATTTGAATATTCTTCTGGTAATCCTTTAAAATATGATTTAAAATCTAAAAAGCCAAGTAGAGTTTCAGAGAAAGAAAATGAAAATTCAGAAGTAAAAGATGATGATGAGCGTTATTAAATAAAAAAATAAAGGGACTATAAAGTCCCTTTATTTTTTTATTTAGTTCTACAAAATGTCTATTCTATGATTTATTCAAACATTTTCCACTATTATCTAAAATTTAAAAGAATGTGGTAATAATTCTTCCATAGTATATTCTTCAATTTTATTATTATATACTGTATAAATTTTAAAATCTTTATCTACAAATTCATTCATAAATTGTCTGCAATATCCACAAGGTAAACATTCTTCTGGTTCTTTATCTTTTTGACCTCCAATTACTACAATTTTTTGAAATTCAGTTTCTCCTTCTGAAATTGCTTTACAAAAAGCCACTCTCTCTGCACAAATACTTTGAATTCCATTGTTTTCAACATTACATCCTGTATATCTTTTTCCGTTTTTAGTTTGCAATACTGCTCCTACTGTATAATTAGAAGTATCAGCATGAGCTCTCTTTCTCATATTTGTAGCTAAAACAATATCATCATTTAAATTTAACATTTTCTTTCTCCTTTATTTGTATTTTTTTATATTTAATAAATATCTGCCATTTTTTGTTTCCTTTTGAATACACTCAAAAATAAATTTTCCTCTTCCTCTTATTGTTATAATATCTCCATTATTTATTTTCTTTGAATATTTAAATTCATTTATAGAGTTTACAAATACTTTTCCACTTTTTATTAATTCCTGTGACTGAATTCTAGAACATCTAGCAAGTTCCGAAACAAAATTATCTAATCTTAATGAAGAAACTATTATATTTATTTTTTCGAATTCTACTTCTATTTTAGTTAATTCATCAATATTTTTTATTGAAATATCAGATTTTTTAAATCTAGTTAATGTTTTTAAGTCTTCTAATAAAATTTTAGAAATTTCTGTAAGAACTATAATATCTGCTCCAAAATTTGTTACTATTATATCTCCAAATTTTTCTCTTTTTATTCCAAGTTTCATTATTCCACTTAAAAATTCTCTATGTTCATACTTTATAGTATTAGGCAAAGTTATTCTAATAACTTTAAAAATTTTTTCATAATTTTTAACTAGCATTTCTTCTGAGAGTTTGTCTGGATAAAACATTAAAATACTTCTATCTGTTTCTAATTTTCCACCCCAAAAAATATAATTTTCTATATGCTCTTCTTGTAGTATTTTACTTATAATAGATATTTCTGAAACATTTAAAAAATCTGTATAAGTTATCTTATTTTTTGTTTTGCAAAATTCATATTTATCTATCATTTTTGCTACTGTTATTTTATATTCGCCATCTTTATACTTATTTTTTGCTTTTTCAAACATAGCTACTACCTTTTCTTTATATTAGTTATTTTCTTTATTTTACTTAATTCTAAAATATCTTTTATATTTTCTGAAATAGATTTTGCATCTAGTCCATATTTCTCCTCTATTTCATTAACATTTCCATGCTTTATAAAACTGTCTGGATAAGCTATTTTTTCTAAATCAATTTGAATTTTATTCGCTTGTAAAACTTCTTCTACCTTACTTCCAAGTCCGCCTACTATTGTTCCATCTTCAATTGTAACTATTAAATTATTTATATTTTCAAGCAAAGTTTTTTCATCAAATGGTTTTAAAAATCTTGCATTTATTACTGTAGTTTGTATATCACTTTCTTTTAAGATATTAGAAACTTCTGTAGCTCTGGATACCATTTTTCCAATTGATACTATTGTTACATCTCTCCCAGTTTCTAATACTTCTGCCTTTCCATATTCAATATTTAGATTACTTTTTCCAAAGTTCATACTTTCTGTACCACGTGGATATCTTAATAAAACTGGTTTTTGTAAGTTTACTGAAAATTCTAACATTTCTTCTAATTCATTAAAATCTTTTGGTGCCATAATTGTAAAATTCGGTATTGTATTTGTAAAAGACATATCTAATAGTCCTTGATGTGTTTCTCCGTCATTTCCAACTATTCCAGCTCTATCTGCACATATAACTACTGGTAAATTTTGTATTGCTACATCATGAACTAATTGATCATATGCTCTTTGAATAAAAGAAGAATAAAGTGGAACTACTGGTATTAGTCCTGCTTTTGCCATTCCAGCAGCCATTCCAATAGCATGTTGTTCTGCTATTCCTACATCAAAAAATCTTTTAGGATATTTTTTTGAAAATCCAGAAAGTCCTGTTCCATCTGCCATTGCCGCTGTTATCGCTACTATTTTTTTGTTATCTTTAGCAATCTTTACTAATTTATCTCCAAAAACTTTTGAATAATCTTTTGTTTTTTTACCTACTTTTTCACCAGTTTTAATATTAAATTTTGATGTACTATGATATTTATCTGGTGTTTCTTCAGCTGGTTTATATCCTTTTCCTTTTCTAGTTACTACATGAACTAAAATAGGACCTTCTTGCTGTTTACATATATTCAAAATATTTTCTAAAGCTTCAATATCATGCCCATCTACTGGTCCTAGATATCTAAATCCTATATCTTCAAAATACATTTTGGGAATAACTAATTGTTTTATACCTCTTTTTCCTTTTTGTACTAATCGTACTATTTTATTTCCTATAAATGGTATTTTAGCTATTGTTCTTTTTCCTTTTATATTAACTTTTACATATGTACTTTTAGTTCTTAATTTTGAAAGCATCATAGAAATTCCACCAACATTTTTAGATATGCTCATTTCATTATCATTTAGTATAACTATCATATTAGTATTACTACTTCCAACATCATTTAATGCTTCCAGTGCCATTCCACCAGTTAAAGCTCCATCTCCTATAATAGCTAATATTTTATTATTTTCTCCTTTTATATCTCTTGCTCTAGCCATTCCAAGTGCAACAGATATTGATGTACTACTATGTCCTGTATTAAAATTGTCATATATACTTTCATTTGTTTTTGGAAATCCTGCAATTCCATTCATTTTTCTTAAGGAAGTTAATTTATCTTTTCTTCCTGTTAGAATTTTATGTACATAAGTTTGATGCCCTACATCCCAGATTATTTTATCAATTGGTGAATAAAACACACTATGAAGTGCTATTGTAAGTTCTACTACTCCTAAATTTGAAGCTAAATGTCCACCGGTTTCAGATACTGTGTTTAATATTTTTTCTCTAATTTCTCCTGCTAAAATTTCTTTATCTTCTATTTTTAAAGTTTTTAAGTCTTCTGGATAATTAACTTTTTCTAAAATCATTTTATAAATCTCCTATACCATAAGTATTGCTAATAATGATGTTATTAGTGGAACTGTAATATTGTCTGTTCCTTTTATTGATACTGCTTCCACTACTGTCATTAAAATTGCTACTAATATAGACTTTATTGCAACATTTGTTGCTTCATTATATGTTAAAAATCCAGCCATTATAATTAATGTTATACAAAACATTGTAAGAGAGCCAGCTAACGTTTTCTTATTTCCTGCAATTATATATTCAGGGCTTTTTATCGCTTGTCCTATTACAGCTGCCAATCCATCGCCATATCCCATTACAGCTATTCCACACAATCCAACAAGCGGATTTTTTAAAGGTCCAAATGTAATAGCTGTAATTATACATAGACTTATAGCATAATATACTGTTCCTAAACTTTCCTTATTTTCTTCTCCATCATTTCTTTCCATTACTTTTATTATATCCATCTTATAGGAAGCATAATTTATAACAATAAAAATAGCTGGAAGCAATACTGCATAAAAAACATTATCAAAAAATATCATTGCTATAATCCACCAATTTGATAACATTATATGAATATACTTTCTGCTTGCTTCTTTTCCAGCTTTTTCAAATAGTTTAGCCGATACTAAAATTATTCCTATAAAAACTATTGAAACTACAATTCCAAATACATTGTTCATTTTTATCCCCTAAAATATTTATTTTTTATTTGGCTTTCATTATATCAAAAAAGTGCTTATATACAAAGCACTTTTCAAAAAATTCACAAACATTACACATTTGATTATTATTTTAAAATTTTAGCCAATTCTTCATGTCTTTTTATTTTTCCTGTAGTTGTTTTTATAAAATCTTCATCTGTTACTATTATTTCTCTTATATGTTTATATGGTGGCATTTTTTTATTTATTTCGGAAATTTTCTCTTTCATATATTTGTGTATATCATTTTCATTTATATATCCTATAATATCATTTATTGCTTCTTTGTCATAAAGAATCTTAACACATACATCTAAATCATTATCTTTAGTTGGCTTTCCATATACCATACATTCTGAAACGCCTGGTATATAATTTATTAAAATTTCTAATTCTTCTGGGAATATATTTTTTCCATTTTTTTGTACTATTACATTTTTCTTTCTTCCAGTTATAAATAAATAATTATTTTCCATATAACCTAAATCACCTGTATGGAACCATCCATTTTGTAATGCTTCCTCAGTTGCTTCGTTATTATTATAATATCCATTCATAACCGATGGCCCTTTTGCTAATATTTCTCCTATTCCTTTTTCATCAGGATTTTCTATTTTTACTTCAAAAGATGGAAGTGGTGTTCCTACAGAACCTCTTTTTACATCATTATCATTTTCAACACTAATAACTGGTGATGTTTCTGTTAGTCCATAACCTTGAACAATTTTTATTCCAAAGTCATCAAATGATTTTATAAGTTCTGTATCCATTGCTGCTGCGCCACTTACTATTAATCTTACATTTCCGCCTATAGCATTATGTATTTCACTAAATACTTTCCTTTTTAATTTTATATGTACTTTGTCTAATACATTTGTAACTGTTTTCATTCTATTTACAAGTTTGGTTTTTCCTTGTTTATCTATATTTTTTAAAATTCTTCTATGAATACTTTCTAATATTAGAGGAACACACACTATAACTGTTGGCTTATATTCACATAAATTTTGAGCTATATATTTTAAACCATCACAAAATGACATTGAACCACCTATATATACAAGTACATTGTTTATAAGTGCTTGGAAAGCATGGTGAAATGGTAATAACGCTAATGTACTATCATCTGAAGAAAATTTTATTACTTTATTTAAATCCATCACATTTGCACATATATTTTTTTGTGATAACATTACTGCCTTAGAAATTGATGTAGTACCAGAAGTAAACAATAATATTGAAGTTTTATTAGCATCAATTTTAGCATCCAAATGAGTTCTATCCCCTGATTCTAATAATTCATTTCCTTTTTTTATTAATTTCTTATATGATAAAATTCCTTCTTTGTCTTCATCAAAATCAAAACAAATAAAATGCTCTATGCTAGATAACTTCTCATCTTTTATTTTCTTCATAACATCTAAATATTTTTCTTCAAAAACTATTGCTTTTGCTTCACTTCTCTTAGCTAGAGAAATTATTTCATTATCTGGTAATGATTTATCTAATGGGACAATAACTTTATCTCCTATTGTAGTAGCATAATACACAACATTCCATTCATATCTATTTTTAGAAATAAGTGCAACTCTTTCATTTTCAAGACCTAAACTATTTAATGCTGTACCAAAACAGTCAATTTCTTTTTTAAATTCTTTATATGTCATTACATCTATTTCTACTTTTTCGCCCTTTTTGTACATTCTTTTTTTAAATTTGAAGGCTGGCTTATCTCCATATAATTCTACTGTTTGATTTATTAAGTCCTTTAAATCTGTTACTTCTCTTATATTATAATATTTTCCCATAATTCCTCCACCAATTATAAAATTCAACTACTTCTATTATACTACTATTTTATTTAAAATCAACTAGAACAAAAGAGGACATTATGAAAATTGCAAATGTCCTCGTCTTTTATAATAATTAGTCGGTTTTGGGATTATAATTTTTACAATCAAAATAAATAGAATTTTCTAGCCATTTTTTATTCTCATCAATATTTTCTCTTACGATTTTTGCTTTTATAGGCACATTTTTTCTTTCATTATCAACTCTTCTATCAACTAAATTCATATATTTAGCAACACTTGCGCCATATTTTTCACTACTATAAAAATGTGTAGGAGTCTCTCCTTCCATAATTTTAGTTAAATATTTCATCTGAATATTAACACTCTCATTATCAAGACCATATTGTGATGGTGGATTATGTGCATATTTAATTTCTACATTTGGATATAACTTTTTTATCCAATCTGCTCTTTTTTCTGTTGGTATGTCTATTACATCAGTATCATAAACAACTACAATTACTTTATCCATTTCTTTTAATGCTGTTTCTATTAAAAACTGATGCCCTTTATGTAGTGGAGCAAATTTTCCAATTGTAAATCCTATTTTTTCATTTTTCTTACTATTCATATTTCTTCCTCATGTCCGATTGGGGACGTTTGTTAATGGACATTTTTGTCCAATTAGGGACAGATGTTTATTTTTAATATTATATATTTAAGATATTCTAAAACAACATATGTATTAAATTGGACAAAAATGTCCATTAACAAACGTCCCCAATCGGACACTATTCATATCTTAATGCATCTATTGGATTCATCTTTGATGCTTTATTTGCTGGATAATATCCGAAAAATACTCCTATTGACATAGAGAATATTAATGATGTTATTATTCCTGAAATCGAAGGTTTTGCTGGATATCCTAATAATTTTGATGCCCCTACTCCTCCTAATACTCCTAAAGCTACACCTATCATTCCTCCAATCAGGCATATTATCATTGCTTCTACTATAAACTGGGTTCTTATTGAAGAATTCTTTGCTCCCAATGCCTTTCTTGTTCCAATTTCTCGTGTTCTTTCTGTAACAGAAACAAGCATTATATTCATAACCCCTATTCCTCCAACAATAAGAGCAATTCCTGCAACTATTGATATTGCAAGCGTTATTGTTGATAGCATCTCTGTAAGCATAGATACCATAGAACTCATAGTGAAAGCATTTATTTGACAATTTCTATTTGTTTTATAATATGGTTCAAGAAAATTTTTAATTTTAGTAACAAGTTGATCTGAGTTTACACCAACTTTAGCAATAATTTGTATATATGGGTATTTTATTTCTTTGTGCTTAAAAGTAGATGCAGCTTTTAAAGGTATATACATATCTGTTGTTACATCATCTCCTGAACCCATTGACATTCCCATCATATAATTTTCTTGCTGTTCATAAACACCTACTACAGTGATATTTCCTAGACTTCCTTCAACATTTACTGGTATCTCTGAACCTATCGCACTTTCTATATCTCCTCCAAAAAGTTTATTTACAAGTTTATTTGATACAATTGCTACATTTCTTCCCTCGTCAAAATCACTTTCTGTGAATAAATGACCTCTCAAAATAGTTAATTCATTTGTAATAAAGTACCCTGCAGTAACTCCTGAAAGATTTACATTTGCAGTATTGTTACTTTCCTGTGCTTGACCGCTTCCAACAGTATACTGCAAATTTATTGCATATATATCATTAGAGAATTTGTCACATAATTCTTTTATCATGTCATCTGTTAAATAATCATCCTCTAACATTTCTGATGAAGAAGTTAAACTACCATATTTTACTCCTTCTATTACTTTTGATTCTTCTTCCTCACTACCTTTAGGTTCTACTGTAACATATACATCATTTGCTCCCATTGATTGCATGTTTTCTGATACAGAAAGAGTAAGAGAGTCCCCAACTGTAATTATAGCAATAACTGATCCTATTCCAATTATTATACCTAACATTGTTAAAAGTGCTCTCATTTTATTTGAAAGAAGGCTATTTATTGCTAAAATTATATTTTCAATTAATAACATTATTTAGCTCCTCCTTTTCCTTTTTCTGTATTTATTATATTTCCATCTCTTATTGAAATAATTCTATCTGTTTCAGCTGCTAGTTCATTTGAATGAGTAATAAGTACTATTGTTTTCTTTTTCTCTTTATTTAACTTATGAAAAAGATCCATAACTAATCTTCCTGTTTTTGAATCTAGTGCACCTGTTGGTTCATCAGCTAAAATAATAGCTGGATCATTTGCCATTGCTCTTGCTATAGCAACTCTTTGTTTTTGCCCTCCTGACAACTCCTCTGGTAAATGTTTTGCTCTATCAGACATTTCTACTAATTCTAAAAGTTCTTTTGCTTTTTTTATTCTTTCATTTCTTCTAACACCTGCATATAACATAGGAAGTTCAACATTTTTGAGTGCACTAGTTTTTGAAATTAAATTATATGTTTGAAAAACAAAACCTATTTTTTGATTTCTTATTTCTGAAAGCTCTGAATCGTCTGCTTCTCCTACATTTATTCCATCTAAAATGTACTCTCCTGAAGTTGGTCTATCTAATATTCCTATCATATTCATTAATGTTGATTTTCCAGAACCTGATGGTCCCACTATTGAAACAAATTCTCCAGGTTTTACATCTAATGATATTCCATGTAAAATCTCTAATTCGTTTGGCTCTCCTATATAAAATTTTTTAACTATATTAGTTAATTTTATTATTGATTCCATTTAAATTCCCTTCTATACTCCTGCGTCTGCACCCATCATTTCTATTATAGCTTCCATAGAATTATCTGCTTCTACTTCTGGCATAACAACTTTCATTCCATTTGTTAATTTATTAGAACTAATTTCAACATAATAAGAACTTTCTAATCCTGTGGTTACTTTAAGTTCTTCTTTTTCCTTAGTTTGTTCATCTTTTAATATTTCTATATATTTAGTTCCATCTTCCTTTTCATGTACTGCTTCATAAGGTACTGTCCAAACATTCTCTCTACTATCTGTAATGATACTTAATTTAGCATTCATTCCTAAACGTAATCTATCATTTTGAGCATCTAAAGTTATTTTCACTTTATAAGTTGCATTACTTGATGCTACAGCTGTTGTTCCTGTCATTGCTGATACTGTATTATCAGTTGCAGTTGCTGATACATATGTTATTCTTCCCTTTAATTCTTCATCTCTAGTAGAGTCTGTTTTTATTAAAACTTTCATACCTTCTTTTATATCTGCTATATCATACTCTGAAATTTCTGATTCAATAACAAACTCTTCTACTCCTGCTATAACTGCAATAGCAGTACCAGCATAAACATCTCCTGGCTTCGCAGAAACTGATTTTACAATTCCATTAACTGTTGATGTAAGAATTCCCTCTTTTAATTGATCTTGATATACTTTTAGTTGACTTTTTTGTGTTTCTTCATTTAGTTCTGAAGTTAGTTCTGAGTTTTTTACACTATCTTGCATATTAGCAATTGTACTATCTGCTGTATTTACTGTACTACTATGAGCTTGAAGTGCTTTTTCATATGTATTTTTTAAATTATCTACTGTTCCTCTTAATGTATTTACATTGGCTTCTGCAGCAACTACTTCAGCTGAGATTGCTTGATATGCTACACTTTGATTGTTTGCATTTTCTTGTGCAGATTTTATATTTAAATAATTACTTTTTGCAGTATTTAATTTTTTTTTCTAACTCCATTAATGTTTGCTGTGCTTTTTCATATGCTTCTTTTACATCCGCATGACTTGGGCTAAATTGTCCTGGTAAAGGCTCTGTTGCAAGTGGTGTTCCATTTGATGGATCTAATTTAGTTCCACCAGCTCCAAAATATCTATTATACTCTAGTTGGGCATTAGCTGTAGCTGCAACTTGTGCATCATAAGCATTTTGAGCATCTTTATATGCATTTTCTTTCTGTAAAAACTCTTGCTCTTTTGCTGTATTATTTGAATAACTGTTTCTCATATTTTGTTTATTTGCCAAATCTTTTTCTGCTGCTGATAATTGATTTTGTGCATCTTGATACGCTTTATATGCAGCATTTACATCACTTTGACTCATATTTACTTGAGTATCTTTTCCGATTATAGCATCATTTAAACTTCTCCTAGCACCTTGTATTCCTAAATTTCCCTGCTTTTTTGATATATTTAATGATTTTTGAGCTGTATTTAAATTATCTTTAATAGTAGAAGTATCAAATTTACAAATTATATCGCCTACTGAAACTTTATCTCCCTCTTTTACATTTACACTTTCTATCTTTGATCCTGTAAGAGTTGCAACCACATCTTGTGTTGTATCTGTTTTTATTACACCTGTAGCTGCAATACTTGTTCCTATAGAACGTTTTTCAATTAATTGTGTTTCAATTTTTGCTTCTTCTGTTTTCTTTGGCTTCATACTTGATATTATTGCTATTAAAATAACTAAAACAATTATTCCAATTATTATTTTTTTCTTTCCAATTTTCTTAATATTAAATTTTTTCATTTTGTTTTATTTATTTCTCCTTTAAATTTTTTATTAATATTTTACTAATACTAAAAATCGTTTTATATTATATCACAAAAAAAAGCTATTAACAATATTGAATTAGGCTTATTTCTTAAGATTTTATTAAGGATTTTAAGTTTTATGTT
>CATJZH010000152.1 GCA_949746285.1 uncultured Clostridia bacterium | reverse complement strand
TTTTTATTATTAGATTATAATATTTATATGAATCAAATTTTATTCAATAAAAAAAGAAATAGAAAATTAAAATATATATTTAGCATACAATTTATTATTTCAGTTATAATAGCCATATCATTAATTATAATTATTATATTAGGAAATAATGAAGAAAAGAAATTAGAAAAAATGTCGAAAATTGTAAATAAGAATATTGAATTATCACATATTTATGAAGCAGCAAGAGCAAGCGAGATAGCACCATATTTTGGAAAAATATATATAGATAAAATAAATTTAGAATATGGAGTATTTAACGGAATAAGTGATGAATTATTAAAAGTAGCACCATGTAAATTTTATGGTAGTAATTTAGAAGAAAGAGGAAACATTTGTATTGCAGGACATAATTACAATGATAATAGATTTTTTAGTAAGTTAGATAAACTAGAAGAACAAGATGAAATAGTATTAGTGGGATTAGATGGAAAAGAATATAAATATACAGTATTTAATAAATTTGAAACAGACGAAAATGATGTTTCAGTTTTATATTCAAATAAAATTTATGAATTAACATTAATAACCTGTAACAACATAAATAAGAAAAGAATAATAGTAAAAGCATATATGAAAGATGGGGATTGAAAAAAGAAAGAATAAGTAGTAAAATAAAAGTGTCCATTTAGGGACGTTTGTTTTGGGACATTTTTGTCCAATTTTATACATATGTTTTAGAATATATTATAACATCAAAAACAAACATCTACTTTAACTGGACATTAAGGAGAGTGTAAAATGGAAAATAGTGAAAAACCAATAGTAACAATAAAAATGGAAAATGGAGAAATAATAAAAATAGAACTTTATCCAAGTAAAGCACCTGAAACAGTAAATAACTTTATAAGTTTAATAAAAAAAGGATTTTATGATGGATTATTTTTTCACAGAACAATACCAGGATTTATGATTCAAGGAGGAGATCCAGAAGGAACAGGAATGGGTGGACCAGGATATGGAATAAAAGGTGAATTTAAAGATAATGGATTTGAAAATCCAATTTCTCACTTAAGAGGAGTTATTTCAATGGCAAGAAGTAGTTTGCCAAATAGTGCAGGTTCACAATTTTTTATAGTAACAGATGATTCAACATTTTTAGATGGTCAGTATGCAGCCTTTGGAATGGTATTAGAAGGAATGGATGAAGTTGATAGAATAGTAAAAACAAGAGTTGTTACAAGAAGTTCGTTTGGAGGTGGAAAGGATAGACCAGTAGAACCACCAGTAATGAAAGAAGTAACAGTAGAAACATTTGGAGTAGAATATCCAGAACCTCATAAATTATAATATAGGGAAATTAGAATTAAGTAACAAGTGTCCATAGTTGGACAAAAATGTCCATTAATAAACGTCCCCAATTGGACATAGAGGAAAAGAAAGTGAATATATATAAAGGATTAAATAATATAATTGAATATGTTGAAAATAATTTGGAAAATAATATAAATTATGCAGATGTTGCAAAAATTATTTGTACAAATGAGTATACTATGAGAAGAATATTTTCTTTGCTTTCAAATATTTCAATAACAGAATATATTAGAAATAGAAGATTATCAAATGCAGGGTATGACTTATATAAAAATAATGGAAAAATAATAGATATAGCATTAAAATATCAATATGAAAATGCAACATCTTTTTCAAGAGCATTTGAAAAATTTCATGGGATAAAACCAAGTGCGGCTAAAAACAATCCAGAAAAATTGAGGATATATACGAGATTAAAGTTTAATGAAGATATAGATGAAAATACCAGTATAGAATATAGCATTATAGAGCTAGATGAAAAAATACTTTATGGTAAAAAAATAAAGACTACATATTATACAATACAAAAAGAAGCCCCAAATTTTTTTGAAGATATGACTAATAAATATGCTCAAAAATATGGATATCCGAATTATGGTATAGTGATGTACGAATCACGAGTAGATAGCATAAATTACGAGTACGGGGTTGCATATAGTAAAAAGATTGAGGAGTTTGAAAAAATACTAATACCAAAGTCAAAATGGCTCGTATTTAAAATAAATTCACAAGAAGCTAAAGATATTCAAGCTAAATCTAGAGAATTTTACGAAAAATTTCTTCCAAGCTGTAAATTTAATTTAAGACCAATTCCAGAACTTGAATATTATCATGATGATATAACTGAATTTTTAATTCCAATAGAATAAGAATAAAATAGAACAAAAGAGGACATTATGATATTTGCAAAAAAACTGACATTTCTGATTATAGAAAAGTCAGTTTTTTTTGTTTAAAAAATGTATAATTAAAAGGGGGGATTATTATGCAAAATAAATGGTTTGAAGTGCTTTTTACAAATGACTTTGTAACAGAAGTAGAATGGAATAAATTTATATTATATATATCAAAATTAAATGGCTTACTAATTAAATGGAATATATATATTAGATTTGAAAAAAACAAAGTAAGATATTTTATTAAATGTAGAAACGAAATGCCTACAACTTTAAGTGATTTAGGAAGTTTTTTAATAAAAAAAATAGACAAGCCAGAGAAAATAAAAAAATGGAGTTTTTTTAAAACGCCATATTTTATTACAAATAAAGAGAAAACAGTTATAGACGTATATGACAGAAATGAAAGTAAGAAAAAAAGAACTCTACTAGAAGCAAAGATAGAAATTATTCCATATAAACGAGATAATTATATTTATTTTACATCACTAATTTTCAGAAATAAATATAATAAAGTATATATAAAGAAAGCTTTTTTTAATATACCACATATTTTTTTAAGCATAGATTTTTCCACACATACGAGATTTTTACATACAAGAGATGTAAAAAAATATTTAAATATTGAAAAATCATTAAATGCATTTGAAAGTGATAAAAAAAATAGTATTTTAAAACTAGATGCTTTTCCTTATTTTCAAGAAGATTATTTTTTAAATTTAAATAATTATGATTTTGATAAACATTCTATGGTAATAGGTGGATCTGGTACAGGAAAGTCAAAATTACTTAGTTTGCTTATAAGTAATATACATAATAATCAAAATTATAAAATGAAATATAAAATAGTGGTAATTGACCCACATAGTTCACTTGAGAATGAGATAGGTGGGTTAGAAAATTCAAAAGTAGTAGATTTTAAGAGTAAAAAATATAGTATTGATTTGTTTAAAAGCGATAAAAATAATGTGGTTTCTGAAACAGAAAACTTAGTAGATATTTTTAAGGATTTAATGGCACAGGAATATAATTCAAAATTAGAAAGAGTTTTAAGACATAGTATATATCTTTTAATATTTATAGAAAAGATGAAGTTAACAGTACTGAGAAAACTGGTAACAGATGATGAGTATAGAAATAAAATTATAAAGAAATATAAATCAATTTTACCAGAACCTATTTTAAATTTCTTTTTGAAAGATTTTAACCAGTTAAAAAATAAATCACATCAGGAGGCAATTTCTCCAATAGTTTCTTTTATAGATGAAATGACAATTTTGCCAGTATTTAATGAAAATCAAAAATTAGATAGTATTGAAGAAACTATAAAAAATAATTTTTTATCAGTAATATCTTTAGACCAATCAAAAATTGGAGAGAAACTTTGTAAAACAATATCTGGTTTAATAATGACAGGATTATTTAATTTAATGCAGAAAGGTGTTATTGAAGAACATATTATTTTTATTGTAGATGAAGTGGCAGTTGTTCAAAATCCAATTTTAAAAAGATTTTTATCAGAAAGTAGAAAATATAATTTATCTTTAATATTATCTGGTCAATATTTTAATCAAATAAATGAGGATATTCAAAAAGCAATATTTTCTAATGTAGTAAATTATTATACTTTTAGAGTATCAAGAGAAGATGCAATTATACTAAGCAGGAATATGTTAATGGAACTTGCTGTTCATGATTCTCATTTTGCTAAGGTAAAGATGCTTTCAGAACTTGCAAATAGGGAATGTGTAGTCAGAATTAGTAGATTGCGGAAGAGTTATTCCTGCTTTTAAAGCAAAAACATTAGATGCAAATTCATATCCTAGAAAAATTGACTTAGAAGAGGATAGGAGCGAAACTAGCTTTATAAAAGAAGTAAAAAAGAAAAATAAATTTTTAATAAATACCGAAGTTAGTATAAAGGAAATAATGAAATCACAGTCTACAGGAAGGAGAAAGCTAGTAAATGAATAATAAAGAAGCTTTGCAAACCGTAAATAAAATATTTAAAAATGTTTTTGAAACAAATAATATTTATACATTAGAGGAATTATTAAATAAATTTGCTTTTGATATAAAATTACCACAAAAAGTTACAGATAGTTTTACCTCAAAAACAACTTGGGCAGAGTCAATAAATCCAACTAAATTTATATCTCAGAAAAATATGGAGATTTATGATGAGCAGCATGGGTGGATGATTAAAAAAAGAGAGATAAAATCATTAGATGATATTTTAAAATTATGGAAAAAAATAAATTATACAACAACAGAAAGAATATATGATTCAATAAATATATCTAAAAGTGATACAATATATCGTTCTGAAAATGTATATAGGTCATTGGATTGTAGAGAATGTAAAAATATTTTATTTTGTGATGGATGCGGAAGTTCAGAATTTATTTTAGCATGTCAGAGAACAGGAGGTTCAAGTTTTTGCATAAGAGTAGACGATTCAGGAGAATGTATAAATAGTTATAATGTAATTTGTTCTGCAAAGATAAGCAATTCATTTTTTATTCAAGATGCTAAAAACTTAGATGAATGTATGTTTTGCTCTCATATTTCTGATAAAAAATATTGTATTTCCAACATGCAATTTGAAAAGGAAGAATACTTTGAAATAAAAAAAGAGATTATAAAATGGATTTTAAATTCAAAATAAATTTATTGACAAAATCAAATAAAGATGGTATTATGCATAAACTATTTGTTTGTATAGCAAACAAAATATAATATATGGAGTCAACTACAAATGGAGGGGATGAAAAATGGCAAAACTCAAATTATCAATGAAAGAGATTGTAGCCTTTTATGAATGGAAGGCGGATTATTTAGAAAAGCTAGAACGGTTAAAAACAGAACAGGTAGAAGATGAGGAACAATACTACGCTAGGATGGAAGATAAAGATGCTCCACTTCTTATTTTAGCTTGTGAAACAAATGAAGTTTGTGATTTTATTAATGAGGTAAGATTACGAATTGGAAAATTTAATATAATTAATGAAGGAAAAAAAGCAACTTTTGAATATTATGCGGAAAAATGTGAAATAACGGAAGAAGTATCATTCGGTTTCCATTTAATGGAATATCTCCAATTAATTAGGGATTCCGATAAATACCCTGAAAAGATTAATACCGTCAAAACTCATTTTTTTGATTTTATTTTTCCAGCTAAGTATGATGAATTGAAAGAAATATTCAAAATATAGGCGATTATGTAAAATAATTATCCCTTGGTTATGTCAAGGGATAATTATTTTTATATAATAAGAAAGTTATGCTTTACTATAATACTATGGACTTGCCAGTTATTCTTATTGTTCAAAAGTATTGTCATCACTTTCAAAGAAATTTGTGTCATCATCTATTGTATTAGAATCATCAGGAATAGATGAGGTATTTGTAGAAGTATTAGTTGTTGGTATTTCTGATGATGTAGAAGTGTTATTTACTGATTTAGTTGGAGAAACAGAAGAATTACTTTCTGCTTGTTTTGTTGATGTAGAGTTATTATTTTGAGTATGCTGTTCTTCTTTAGATGAGTGTTGATTATCTGGAGTTTCAGTTTGTAAGTTGTTTGAATTAGTAGTATCTTTTATAGATTTAGTTGTAGAAGAAGCAGAGTGTTCTATACAAAATGTTGTAGGAGCAGTGCCACTTAAAAAGTATTCTGTATATGAGGCTGGACAACCGCTATTTGCAATTTCTCCAGTTTTAGAACAAATTTCAAGAGTTTCAAGTCCAGAAGGAACTTCAAATGTAGATTTGCTAAGTCCTGAATGGATTTTTTTCATTACATTAGCCCAAATTTGACCAGAAGGATTTTTTCTATTAAAGTTTATTGTTTCGTTTAAATCAAATCCAAACCAAGTAGCAGCAGAATAATATGGAGTAAATCCACAAAGCCATCTATCATAATCATCATTAGTCGTACCAGTTTTAGCAGCAACATCAATTCCATTAATATTACAATATTTAGCTGTTCCAGAAGAGGCAGTGACAGGTTCTTTTAATAAAGATTTTAGTAAATAGGCTACTTGTTTTGAAAAAGCTTTCTTTTTATTAGATTTTGATTTTATTACAGTTTTTCCAATATTATTTTCTATTTTAGAATAAAAAGTAGGTTCTATATAAATTCCATCATTAGCTATACAAGCATATGCTGCCGCCATTTCTAAAGGAGTAATACCTTTATCTAATCCTCCTAAAGCTAAATTTAGATTTTCATCAGTTTTTGTAAGTGTAGATATTCCCATTTTTTTCATATATTGAATAGATGTTTTTGGAGTAATTTGTTCCATAATTTTTACAAAAGGTATATTTTGAGAAGACTCTGTTGCTTGCCTTACTGTTATATAACCTTTATAATCATTATAATCAGTAGGAGAGTAGCCCTCATCAGTGCCATCGTTAAAAGTAGTGGCTTCATCTAAATACATACTGCTTGGAGTTATTATATTTTTATCAAGAGCAGGAGCTAAAACAGCCAAAGGCTTACCGGCGGATCCAGTTTGCCTAAGAGCTTGTGTTGCTCTGTTGAATCCTCTTGAAGTTTCTTTTTTTCCAAGTCCACCAACACACCCGTACAACTTGACCAGTTGAATGATCTATTATAACCATTGCAGCCTGAGCAGTAACAGCAGTATCAGTTTTAGACTTTAATAGATATTTCTTTTTAGAAAGTTCAGTTTCGATTTCATCTTGAATTTTACTATTTTGTGTACTATAAATTTTTAATCCTGCCATATTTATGTAGTTTGTTGCAAAATCTGTAGAGATATGCTTCTTTTTAGAAATTTCATCTATAATTTCAGTAATCAATGCGTCTGTGTGATAAGAGTAAATAGAATTATTTTCTGATGAATCTATTTTTCCATTTTTAAATTTAAGGCCGTTTTCTGTTTCTCTAACAGCTTTATTGTATTCGTCTTCAGAAATATATTCAAGTTCATACATTTTAGCAAGAACAGTTTTTGTTCTTTTAGAAATTTTTTCAGAATTATCTTTTTCTCCAAATGGATTATAAGAATTAGGTGAGTTATTTATACCAGCTAAAAAAGCACACTCAGCTAAGCTTAAATCTTCTATATTTTTATTGAAGTAATATTCTGAACCTAATCCAACACCATAAATATTTGGTCCTACATATATAATATTTAAATAAGCTTCTAAAATTTCATTTTTTTCAAGAACTCCTTCAATAGCCAAAGCTTTTATCCATTCATTTATTTTTCTTGTTACTTTAGAAGAATTATCACCAGTTAAATTTTTTACTAATTGTTGAGTAATACTGCTTCCACCAAAAGAAGAAGATCCTAAATTCTTTATATATGATAAAATTGCTGCTGTTGTTCTAGGAAAATCAACTCCAGGATGTTTATAAAAACGTTGGTCTTCAATTGAAATATACGCATTTTTTAAATTATTTGGCATATCAGAAAGGGATATGTTTTTTGTGTTTTTATGTGTACCTAGTTCAGCGATTTTTTTTCCATCTGTATCTAATACTTGAGAAGGTGTGTTAGCTATCATATCTATTGCTAATTTTTGCCATCTAGAAATTGAAATTCCAGTGCTTATGGCAAGTAAAATTATTAGCACTAAAAATATAATTAATATTATTTTTAATTTTTTAAAACTAATATGAGAATACTTTTTACTATTTTGTTCATTATTATCTATATTTCTTTTTCCAACTCTATTCAAAACTTATCTACCTCTTTTCAAAATTACTTAAAGCATATCAAATATGGTAGAAAAAGTAAAGAACTATTGAAAAAAGTATAATATACATATATAATGCAAATATAATAATTTGGGGAGGAAATAAAATGGAAAAAGAAAAGAGCAAAAGTATTATTGGAATAATACTAATAGTTTTGGTACTTGTTGTTTGTGGATTAACTTATGCTTATACAGCAACAGACATATTTAAGTCACCAGAAAAATTATTTAAAAAGTATTTATCAAATAATATTGAAAGCTTAAAAAAAGTAAATGTAAAACCATTAGATGAATTATTGAAAAGAAGTTCGAAAGAGGCATCAGAATTTAATTTAGAATTTGGAATGGAATCTAATGGAAAAGAAATGAAAGCTACTGTTGAAGGAAAAACAGATATAAAAAACAAAAAGGAATACGCTTCATTAAAAGTTACAGATTCAGAAAATGAATATTTTAATATGGAATTTTTAATGGGAAATGAAACATTAGGAATTCAAATTGATGAATTACATGAAAAGTATTTAGCATTAGAGAATAGAGATTTAAAGAAATTGGCTAAAACATTTGGTTTAGATGAAGAAGATATCGAGCAAATACCAGATAAGTTAGAGTTCTTAGAATCTAGTTATTCAGAAGAAGATATGAAAAAAGCAGAAAATTTAAAAGAAAAGTATTTGAAAAAAATAGATGAGCAAATAGATAAAAGTAAATACAAAATGGAAAAAAATGTAAAAACAGATGTAAATGGAGAAGAAGTAACAGCAAATAAATATACACTTACATTAACAACAAAAGAAATAGCACAAATAGAAAGAAATATTACTACAGAACTTTTTGACGATCCAGAATTTATAGAATTATATGAAAAAAGTAGTAGTAAAGAAACTTTAGAAGAATTGAAAGAAGATGTTATTATAACTGAATTAGATATAGAAAACATGGAAGAAAAGAATGTAGATATTTCAGTATATGAAAAAGAATCTAAAACTATAAAAACAGATATAGTATCAGATGAAAACAAAATAGATTTCATAGTTGATAATAGCAAACCTGATGAGAGCACAATATTATTATCAATGTATACTGCTAAAAGTGAAGATAAAGAAGTTGGTCAAACTGTTAATATAAAATTTAATAATAAATATGAAAATAAAATAGGAACAACTACTTTAGAAATTGCTAATATTTATGATAAAGCAGATATAGAAGAAACATATTCTCCAGAAGATTATGAAGACGAAGATTATAAAATAGTATTAAAAACAGAGAAAAAAGATGAAAATAATATAGTTATGAATATAATGTTAGATGATGTAGAAAAGTTAATGGAAGATGAGGATATAAAAATTTCTAAATGCGAATTAGCATATAATTTTAACAATAATGTTGAAATAGAAAATTTATCAGAAGAAAATGCTTTAATATTAAATGATTATACAGAAGCACAATTTGGAGAACTATTCCAAGAATTATTAAAAAATGCTTATGAAAGTTCACAAAACAACCCAAATTCTTTAATTGGAATGTTAGCACAATATGCAATGTTTTTGAGTGGATTATCATCTGTTACACCAAATGGTACAAGATAATAATTAAAAATTAATGCAGATAGTAGAGTAGCAGGTTTAATGCTACTCTTATTTTTTAACACTTTAATATACTTAAGAATAGTATATGTAGGGTGGTTTTATGAAATTAGGTTTAAGTCTATCAGGAGGAGGCATAAAAGGTGTTTCACATATAGGAGCAATAAAAGCTTTGGATGAAGCAGGAATTAAGTTTGATTATATTTCAGGAACTTCATCAGGAAGTATAGTTGCCACATTATATGCTTGTGGATATAACACAGATGAGATTTATAATATATTTAAAAAATATGCAAAATCAATTAAATATGTTGATTTTAGAAATGTAAAAAAGTTAATAAAAAATATTATACAAGGAAAAGGATTAGTAGTTGACGGCTTAAATAGTGGAATTACAATTAAGAAATTGATAAATGAAGTATGCAATAAAAAAGGAATACAAAATATAAAACAAATCAAAATGCCATTATTAATACCAGCAGTAAACATATCAAATGAAAAATTATATGTATTTTCAAATAATATATTAAAAAATAAAACTGATGAAATAGAATACATAAATGATGTAGATATAGGAAGTGCAGTACAAGCAAGCTGTAGTTATCCAGGAATATTTTCACCATGTAGAATTGGAAACAATCTTTTAGTAGATGGGGGAATAGCTGAAAATCTACCATGGAGAGAAACCAAAAGAGCAGGAGCAGATAAAGTATTAAGTATAGTATTTATAGAAGAAATGCCTAAAAAATGTTGTAATAATATTTATGAGGTATTAAACAAATCTTTTTCTATAATATGTAATGAATTATATAAGTATGAATGGAGTGGTGCTGACTATTTATTAAAAATAGAAGAGCCTTCAGTAGGATTATTAGAGACAAGTAAAATGGATAAGTTGTACCAAAATGGATATAATCAAACTAAGAAAAAAATATTTGAAATAAAAAAGAAATTAAATATAATGTAGTTGACGAAAATAAATTAGTATGTTAGTATACAAACATAAGTTCTTTAAGATGCGTAGTAATTGAGGAGAGATATGGATAAATATATAGGAAAATTAGTAAATTTAAAAGACGACGAGTATAAAGAGTTTAATTCAAAATTATGCCCAGATACAAATAAAGAAATGTTAGGCATACGTGTACCAATTTTGAGAAAGTTAGCAAAACAAATATTAAAAGAAAATAATGACTGGGATGAATTTGTAAAAAGAGATAATACAATATATTTTGAAGAGGTTCTACTACAGGGATTAATTATTGCTTATAGTAAAAAAGATTTAAAAGAAAAAGAAATTTATATAAAAAAATTTATTCCTAAAATAGATAGTTGGGCAATAAACGATACTTTTGTTCCGACACTAAAAATAAAAGACCAAGATTTAGAAGAGTATTGGAATTTTATTTTACCATATACAAAATCTGAAAAAGAATTTGAAGTTCGTTTTGCAGTAACTTCTATGTTAGATTATTTTATAAATGATGAATATGTAGATAAAGTATTAGAAGAGTTGGATAATATAAAACATGAAGGATACTATGTAAAAATGGGGGTAGCTTGGACTTTAGCAGAAATAGGCATAAAGTATAATAATAAAGCATTAAAATATTTAAGAGGAAAAAACAATTTAGATAAATTTACATTTAATAAAACTCTACAAAAAATGATAGAATCTTATAGAATAGATAGCAAACAAAAAGAATTATTACGTACTATGAAAAGAAAATAATTGTATAAATCTAAAGTTTGTGGTATATTTTAAAAGTATAAGATTTATTATAAAGGAGCAAATATGTTACAAAATATAGAATTATATGTTTTACTATTTTTTACATATTCTTTTGCAGGATGGTTTATGGAATCTGTTGGGGGAATATTAAATGTAAAGAAATTTGTAAATAGAGGATTTTTAATAGGACCATACTGTCCTGTATATGGAGTTGGTGTTGTTATAATTACAATATTGCTTAAAGGATATACAGATGATATACCAGCTTTATTTGTTTTATCAACAGTAATTTGTGGGACTTTAGAATATTTAACAAGTTATGTTATGGAAAAGTTATTTAATGCAAGATGGTGGGATTATAGAAATAGAAAATTCAATATAAATGGAAGAATTTGTTTAGAAACATTACTTCCTTTTGGAATTGCAGGCTCATCAATTTTATGTATTATAAATCCTTTTTTTGAAAATATTTATTTAAGTATACCAGATTTATATAGACATATTATTACAACTATTTTGTCTATTGGATTTATTATAGATTTTATAGTTTCTTTTAGAATAATTTTAAGTTTTAAAGGAGAAGTTGATTCAAGTAGAGACAGAACAGAAGAAATAGGGGCAAAAGTAAAAGACAAAACTGAAGAAGCTTTAATGAGAGCAAGTTCAAATGTTATAGTATTCGGAAGAAGATTAAAACTTAAAGAATTAAAATTCCAAAGAAAAGTAAGGTATACTAGAAAAAAAGTATCAACTACTATATTAGAAACGCCTAAAGAATTAGCTGAAAAAATAAATAAACAAAGAATTGCTTTAAATAATAAAATAATTGAAAGTAGAGAAAAACTAAACTCAAAAGTAAAAATGAAAAGAGCCGAATATGAATTAAAACAAAAAGAGCAAAAACAAATTTTATCAAGTATAGTAAAAAATAAAAAAGAGTTTTTTGAGCAACTATCAAAAGATAGAATAGATAATACATTAGAAAATATAAAAATGACTTCAGAAGAATTTACAAAACAAATAAAAGAAAGTTTTAAGAAAAAGTCTATATTAAAAAATAGATTAATGGATGCTTTTCCAAGTTTAGAAATAAAAAACTTAAAAGATAAAAGAGATAAGGAATAGAACAATAAATATATAATACTTGAATAAGTTTGCTTTTTGTGTTAGTATAATTAGAAAATTTGCAAAATAGAAGGAGTTTATTGTATGAATGAAAATGTAACAGATGATAAATATATAGGTTTAATCTGTAATGGAGAATTTAATGCTATACCAGATTTTAAAATAGGAGAGCTTTTTGAATCTTTTTTTGATAATATAAATTATAATGTTTTTAAAGAGCAAGAGCAAGTATATGTAGACTTTACAGGGGAAGCAATGTGTGATGATAATCCATGTATTGTTATAATAAGATTTAAAATAGAAGATAATATTGAAGATTTTGAAATTTCAGAAATTAAAGTAGATGGAGAAGTGCTTAGTGAATGTGAGACTTTAGATTTGCTAGAAGATATAGCTTACATTGGTGGAGCAGTAATGGAAGAAAATGATTATTGTGATGGATGTGTAGATGGAGATTGTTTACATTGCTCTTTTGAAATGGACGATTTTAAAGAAGATGAATTAGATGAAGATGATGAGGATGACGAATAAAAATAAAAAACACTTTAAACATAAATTATGTTTAAAGTGTTTTTTTATAATCACATAATAAGTTTATAGTTAATATTATATATAAAAGGAGGAAGTAGTAAATGTTTTTTTGTAAATTTAAAAAGATAATATCGGGGATACTAATTGGTCTTGGTATTGGAATTTTATTAGTAATTTTTCTTCCTCCAATTGCCTGGATATTTATTATGGGAATAGGACTACTAATCGGAGGCATAAAATTTTTACTAGGTAAATAGGAGGTTAAATATGACGATTGTTGTTAAGAAAGTGCCAAAGTTCTTAAGAGGTTTTGTTAAGTTTATTTTCGGAATAAAATCTACATAGGAATTATATTAAAACGCAAAAAAGTGATGAATTCAAATTCATCACTTTTTTATATATTTTCTATAAAATTAAACAGCTCTTTTAACTTTTCCAGAACGTAAACATTTAGAACATACTGAAACCTTTTTTACTTCTCCATTAATAATAGCTTTTACATTTCTTAAATTTGGTTTTACAGTTCTAGTTGTTCTTTTACTTATATGTGAACGAGTTATACTAAGTTGTTTTCCAAAGCTTGTTTCTTTTCCACAAATTACACATTTTGCCATATCTTAAGCACCTCCAATTTTTTTTAATAAACTGACTATTTAATAGTCTAACATAAATTTTTTAAAAAAACAAGTAAAAAATTTAAAAAAATGAAAAAAAGTGCAATATTGACTTTTGTGCAAGAAATATAGTATAATAAAAAGGTAGTAGTATTTAAGGAAGGAGAATATTATGCTAGCCAAAATGTGGAAAAAGATTTTACTAGCAGTATGTATTATTGCATGTATATTTAATTTAATGGCAAAACTTGTAAATAGACATTCATTAGAAAGTAATTTAAAAAGAGCTAATGATGGAAATACAGTTTTAGATTCCATAAGAATCGATAAAGAAGAAAATAAAGTAGAATCAAAAAGCAGTAACAAAATAGAAAATTCACTTACACAAAATACTACTGTAATAGATAAACAGGAAAAAAACCAAAGAAATACAGAATCAAAAAACAAGACTTCAGAAGAAACTCAAGATGAGGAAAGGAAAACTTATAAATATACTGATTTTGTTGTAACATTTTAAAAAATACTTGAAATAGAAAATATAATATGTTATTATATATAAGATTGTTTTAAAAATGTAAGAAAGAGGTGAATTACATGAAAAAAGAGATACAACCAAACTATGTAGCTTCTAAAATAATATGTGCTTGTGGAAATGTAATTGAAA
Organism: uncultured Clostridia bacterium; assembly: GCA_949746285.1. Classification (GTDB taxonomy): domain Bacteria; phylum Bacillota; class Clostridia; order TANB77; family CAG-508; genus Scatovivens. The sequence goes on along the minus strand of CATJZH010000152.1, from coordinate 1,455 downwards.
CAAATTCAACTAAACCTGAAATGAAAGTTGATGTTTGCTCTAAATGTCATCCATATTGGACAGGAAGCTTAAAACAAAATACTACTGGTGGTAGAGCAGATAAATTTAAGAAAAAATATGGTCTTGCTTAAAAGATCTAAATATAAAATTTATTGCGCAATAAAAATCTAGGATTTGAAATGTGTTCTATAAAAGAATGTATTTCAAATCCTAGATTTTTTGTATAATAGCGAATTCTCTGGAATTTGCTTAATATTATTTTCTGAATAAATTTATCCAATTTGATGAAATATAGTTAAAAGTATTAAAAAGTGTTTTTTTGCTTATTTCATTTTCAGCAACTAAATTAACAGAAGAAACTAAATTGTCATTTATGTAATAATTCATAGTTCCTAATACATCATTCTTATTGATTGGAGCTTCAATATTTTCATTCAAAATTAATTCTTGTTTTACTTCTGAAGAATTGCTTTTTTTAATTAAAACTCCACTATCATTTTCAAACATAATATTAACATTATTTTGAGTGCCTTTATTTACATTTACACTTTGAAGTATATCATTTTTTGTTGCAATTTTTTTGAAACTATAAGTACTAAAACCATAATCTAACAACAACTTTGCTTCAGAAAAACGAATTTTAGGAGTAGGTGCTCTTAAAACAACAGCAATTAAAGATAAACCATCTCTAGTGGCACTAGCAGATAAATTATATAATGCTAAAGAAGTAGAACCAGTTTTTAATCCTGTTGCACCATCATAAGTTCTAATTAATTTATTAGTATTTACTAACTCTGAGCTACCATCACGAAGACTATCCATCCAGATTTTAGTATAATTAGTAATATTAGGATGGTTTTGTAACAATTCTTTAGACATTAAACTAATATCATAACTTGAAGTTAGATGTCCATCTTCATCAATACCATGACAATTTTTAAATGTTGTATCATTCATTCCAAGCTCTTTTGCTCGATCATTCATTTTTTGAACAAATAGTTCTTCGCTTCCAGCTAAATATTCTGCCATTGCAACTGTACAATCATTTGCACTAACAACACAGATTGCTTTTAGCATTTCATTGACAGATAAAGTTTCTGTACTATCTAACCATATTTGAGAACCACCCATTGAGGAAGCTTTTTCGCTACAAGGTACTTGTGTTTCTAAGGTAATATCACCTCTGTCTAGTGCTTCCATAATTAAAAGAATAGACATTACTTTTGTAACACTAGCAGGTCTTAATTGTTCATGTGAGTTTTTTTCGAAAAGAACTTCACCGAGTTGTTTGTTCAATTAAAATTGCACTTTCAGATTCTATATTTAAAAAGTTATCAGTAGTATCTGAGTTAACTTCAGTAGTGTCTAATTCAGACCAAGTAGGTATAAAATATGCTAAAGAAGATGTTGTAATTGATATAAAAATAATTGATATAAAAAAAGAATAAATAAATT
>CATJZH010000151.1 GCA_949746285.1 uncultured Clostridia bacterium | reverse complement strand
CTCTTCATTTTCTTTTAATGTTTTACTTATTTCTGTTTTTAAATTATTTATTTTTAAATCTGTTTCTTCTATCTTTTCTTTTACTTTATCTTTACTTATACTATTATCTAGTGCTTGTAAGATTGTTTCTATTGATTTACTCTCTGTATCTAAATCGTTAGTTAATTCTATTGTGTTTAAATCTCCGTTTTTTCTTGCTTCTTTTATTACTGCATCATTTACTGTAATTTTTTTCTTTAAAAACTTTTTAGCTTCTTCTATGTTTCCGACATAGATGTCGTTTACCTCTTCTATATTATTCACTACTTCCACCTCACTACAAAATTATCTAACATTTCTTCAATATGTTCCTCTGTCCATATTGGCTTTTGAGTTTCATCTACACTTGCTATTAAAAAATCATGTAATGTATGATAAGGTATTGATTTTTGGTTCATTGCAAGTATCATATCTTCATATTGTTTTATTTTTTTATTGTTTTCAAACATTACATTTGAAACAGCACTCATAAACTTATCTTCATCATCAATTTTCATTTTATTTAAAACTTTATGTATATATCTTTTATCTTCTTCTATATTATTTGACATCTGTATTCTCCTTCTCTAATAATTCTGGATTATCATTTTTTAATATTTTTGTAACTTGTTACAAAATGGACAATACATTTTATCTTTTTCTATTGCTTTGTAACAATAATTACAATATTTTTTTATTGGTCCAAATATTGGCACTAATTCCATCCAGTCTTGCCACATATAAATCACTCCTTTTATATTAACATCTATTAGCTAGTTCTCAACTTTCTCTATTTCGTTGATATTTGGATACTGTGATAAAATTTTTATTCTAAATCCACTTGTTTTTACAATATATGTATTGCCTTTTTCTAACTCGTTATATAAATCTGTTGAATTAAATTTAAAAAATAAGTCTGTTATTTTGTATGTGTTTTTGTTTTCATCTACTATTAAATAAATATCTGTTTCTCTACTTCTTTTTATGTACTTATCTGCTACAGTTATTTCTCTTTCTTGATTATTAAGATATTCACTAAACGTCAAAACAACTGTAATTAATAGTATGGTTACTAATAAAGCTATATTTAAAATTAATCTTTTCATTTTATTTTCCCTCCAACTTTTTATTTATTTGTTTTACTGCTTTAATTAAATCGTTTATCGCAAGTCTATTTGCTCTTATAGACATATTGTTGTAATTCTCTATGTTTTCATAGATTGGTAGTTCTTCTAAGTTATCTATATTTGTTTCTTCCACTTGTTCTATTATCGAATTAGTTAGCCAACCTGTGCTTATAACATTGTCTTTATCATCTAACAAATAATATCCATCTTTTGTGACGTCTTTTATACCTATATGCACTTCTATTTGTTGGTCTGCTATTGTGCTTTTAAATATAAATCTATTGTTTTCAGGTATATTGCCATCTCTTGCCATTTTTATTAATTCAACAACATCTATTATTTTATTTGCCATTTTCTTTATCCTCCAATTCTATATTTCTAAAATTTTATGTATTTTATCTATGCTTTCTTTAACTGTAGGTTTCTTGTTATGCTCACAATTTTTATTTCCCATAAAATATGGATTTTCTAAAGCAATACAACCTAAGCACCTGCCTTGCTCTATTGCTTCTTTACATTCTTTTATTAGTGGTAAATATTCCATAGACTACCTCATACATGGAATATGATTTATATTTTCACTTACTATATCTTCTATGTAATATCTTTTATAACTTGTTGTTTCTCCATATCTGTTTTTCCCTTGTTCGAATTTATCTTTTATGTTGTATCCCATTTTCTTTAAATTAAATATCTTTGCACTTAATCTTGTTATTCCTAAATCATTAAACGCATCTTTGCTTGTTATACTTCCAAATTCTCGTATATAGTTCACAACTCTTTCTTCTTGGGTAATTTTCATCTGAATTGTCCTCCCTTATTTAATTTTCATATAATTCATCAAAACTATTTATTCCTAAACTTTCTTTAAACTTTTGTATTTCTTTGTATTCTTCAATGATTTTATGTAATTGGGCTACTGTAAAATACTCAACCTTTTTTAGTAATTGAAATTTAAAATTCTCAACAAAATCATCAAATGTAAAGTCTTTTACTTCTTCTGCTAGTGCTAAAATTTCATTTTTTTCTAGCTTTCTATGATAATAGCCTTCAATAAAATCTACTAATTTTCTTCCATCGACCTTAGTCATCTTTCCATACCTCATCTACAATATTTTCCTCTTGATTTTCTGCATTAATCTTTTCAATTGTGTCTATGCCTTTTTTTATCCAATCATCTAAAATAGTTTTGCAATAATTCCAATTAGGCTTTTTAATTCTTGCTGTTTTCTTTAAAGCCTCCTCTATAACTTCATAAGGCAAATTATCTAAAAAGCTAATACATTCCTCTATTGCAAAAGTATTGTAAGAATTTAGGCATTTAATAAAAAGCTGTTGCAGTTTTTCTTCATTCTGCATTCTACATTCTTCATTTTCATTCTGCATTCTACATTCTTCATTTTCATTAGGTTTTGTTTCGGTTTCGTTTTGGTTTTTATTTTTTATGTCTTTTTCAAAACCTAAGGTTTTGTTTTGGTTTTGGTTTGCTTTTTCGTTTTTAAAACCTAAGGTTTTGGTTTGGTTTTCATTAGGTTTTGTTTCGGTTTCTTTTTTAGGTCTTCCACCCTTTTTTCCATTTTCATATTTTTTTATATTGGCTTCTAATTGCGGTTTTATTAAAGTAAACATATTGCTACTTAATCCTGTTAATGCAATCTCTTTATCATTTAAAGATTTTTCGCATATTGCATCATATATTTTCACTCTATCTTTATCTTTTAAATCTTTAATTGCTTCATAAAAACTTCTATAAAATATAAAACTATCTTTTAGCATCTCGTTTATTCCTTTCGTAAAATAAATCGCAACCAAGTGACTATCCCTTATGAGGTATTCTTCCATAGTTCTTCTTCGACTTTTCGTTTTTCGTCAGTCTGCACATAAAACTTGTGTTGCTAAAATGGTAAATCATCATCTGATGTAATTTCAAAATTATCATTTGTATTCACTGGTGTTTTAGCATTTAAAATACTTGTATCTGCTTGTCCTGTTGTTTTGCTATCTGCAAAGTATACTTCCTCAGCCACAACTTGAGTCTTGTTTTGTTTCTTGCCTTCTGTATTCTCCCATTCGTGTTGTTCTAATCTTCCTACTATTGCTACTTGTTGACCTTTTCTAAAATACTTACTACAAAACTCTGCTGTCTTACTCCAAGCTGTTATGTATATAAAATCTGCTTGTTTTTCTCCTTCTTTTGCAAATCTTCTATTTACTGCTAGTGTAAATGTTGTTACTTGTGTGTTGTTTGTTTGTGTATATCTAGTTTCTGGGTCAGCAGTCAAGCGACCTAATAATGCTACTTTATTCATCATCTTCCTCCTTCTGTTTATCTTGTAAATAATACATTGTTATTAAAGCTATAATCGCTAATACTAACAATACTGGTACTATCCAAGGTGCTAAACTTGCAATAAAATCTAATATAAAATTTGCTACTAATATTAAAACTAGAAATACAACTGCTTTTAATATTGCTTTAAACAATCTTTTCATAAATTTATTTCCTCCTAAACTAAGCTTTCCATTTCGCACATTTGAACTGAATATACTTGTGTTGGATTATCTTTACAAAAATCGCACCAATTTTGATGACCTTTTTGTATCTCTTCTTTATTTGAGTATCTTTGTGTAATAACCCAATCTTTTTCTTTATATTTAATTGCTGTTTCATATCCTTCATCAAATGTATAACAACTATCTACTGTATACTCATTTATTTTGGTATTCAATACATCTTTATTTTTTTCTTGTTGCTCTCTTTCAGCCATTCCTCTTAATGCTCCCCCATTTAACCAAAAGTTTTTTAAAATATTATCCATTCTTTCCTCCTAATATTTACATTTCCATTTTTCTGCATATAAATCAAATAAGTTATATTGTTTTAGCCAGCTTTCAAATTTATGTAATATGCTATGTATTGTTTCTAGGAACATATCTTTTGTGTATTCTTCTCTAAATATGTCTCCTACTTTGTACTCATATTCTCCACAATATTCATAGTTTAATGGTGCTGATAAAGGTATTTCTTTGTCAAACTTATTAGTTATCAAATACACCATCTTACTTGCTTCTGGTACAGCTTCTAAATACATAAGTGTTTGATGATTATTAAAGAACTTTCCTACATCATAATTTTTAGTATATTTATAGTCGTAGATTACTCCACCTTTTAAGCAGTCTATAATCCCATATAGTAGATAATCTCCATACTCTTTACTAACTTTTACTTGATATGCTCCGTTCTTGGTTTCTTCGTTATTTTCTTGCATATATGCTTCAAATTCTTTACCTTTTATTATGCTTTCTATATCTTCAAAAGGTTCTTTATTTAATACTTTTATAAAATCTTCTAGTGTTCCATTTTTGATACAGTAAGACCAACTGTTTAATAAGGTCGGTGTAATATAATATAATGCCATATTAAACCTCCTATATTTTTGTAAAATACAATTTCATTCTGTCTATTGCTTTTATCTTTTGATAATATTTTTTTAAAATTCGTAATAATTTTTCTTTAAATATTGTATATTCTGCTTCAGCTTCTTTTTTTGTTTCTCTACAAATTTGTCCTTCTACTGCAAAATTTCCAGTATTCTCATAAAAGCCTATTTCTTTAATTGGAAATAGAGTATTATCAACTAATTCTTGTATTTCTTTTATCATTTTATCGTTATTAAATTTTTCATCATCTTTTACATTTTCTATTTCTAAATTAAAATCAAAACCTTTTTTACTCACTATTCATACCTCCTATTATTTATTTGCTTCATAAAAAGCATAAGCAAATCCCATTGGTGTTTTACTTCTCCAATTTTGAAGTTCTATACTTCCATAAGGCAACTTTAAAGGATTTTTCCATATTGGGCTTTCTTTTTGTAATGGTTCTAATCTTTTTGAAATAGGGTTGTTAAAATTTCCCCATAGCCAAGTTGCCTTATTATATCTATTTTCTTGCTGTTCTGTTTTATCTGTACAGTATCCTGCAAAATCGCAAGGATTAAACTTAAATTTAACTTGTCCTAGTTTTGGACAACATTTATGTATTCTTGACATTGGATTTTCAACTACCCAAAATTTAGGTTTAAAATAATCAACTATTTCTAATGTTTTATATACTAATTGCTTGCTTTTTTCTGTACTTCCATCTTTGTCTTTTCTTGCAAAATGTCTTGCTCCAGATAATGCAAAATCTGTACAAGGACAAGCTGATAATATTCCATATACTTGTTCTTTAGGTATTTGTTTATAATCCCAAGTCATTATATCTGTTCCAAGTTGTAAATCTATTTGTATTACTTCATAACCATTTTCTTTATATGGTTTACTCCAATTTCCTGTTAAATCAAATAAACTTAATATTATTTTATTCATTTGTTCCTACCTCTTGTTTCACTTCATATTGTTTTGTTTCTTTATTCCATTGCATATTTAGTTCTTTTATCTTGTCTGCAAAATGTGCTTTTATTTCTTTTTCGCTTGTTAAGATATGATTATCTATTGCCTTAATCTGTTCCATTACTTCATTTGTATTTTCTATTGTCATATTGTTTATTATTTCTGCATATTGATTTACTAGTTCTGCACATTCTTTTTGCTGTTCTTGTGCTTTTGCTCCTACCTCTTTTGTATAAGTATCCATTGTTTCAAATAATTTTGTTAAGAAATCTCCTGTTACTCCGTTTGGTAGTTCTGGTATGTTATATGTTGCATTTACTCCTTGAGTTCTTTTTGCAAAATATCTTTCACATGGTTCAAATCCTATTTCTCTTTTTCCATTTTTCTTTTCAATAAATCCTCCAATGTCCATTTCTTGCCATACTGTGTTTTTCGTGCTACCATCTACTAGTATTCTTAATTTAGTTTCCTCGTCTTGCTTGTCCTCAGTAACATGGAATATAATTACCAGATGCTTTTTTAATATGTAGTGAACATTATAGGCAAAATCACTGAATAATTGTTTTGCTGCTCCATAACCTTGCAAACTCAAACTTCCATCTTTCTTACTATTTTTACTATCTAACTTAATTGCATGTGTTTTTATTAAATCTACTAACTTTCCTCCAGTATCAACAACTAATGTTTCATAATTTTTTAAGTTTTCAACTGTTAAATCATTTAATAATTCTTGATATGTATTAGGTTGCATACAGTCTGTTTGTAACCTATCTATAATTCTATTTGCTCCAAAGTCCGTATCTATCAATAATGGCTTCGGTGCTGATAGTCCTAATGTTGTTTTTCCTATTCCTGGGTAACCTGCTATAAGTACCCTAAATTTATTCTCTGTATTTATCATTTCTGCTGGTTTTTTAATCATTTTAAGTTCCTCCTTTAAAATCCTTGCACTTCCCTATATTCTAATTCTCGTTCTTTTATATCGTCTTGCCACATATCCTTATTTTCTTCTATTTCTTCTGTTATAAAATAGGCTTCTAACAGCACTTCTATTAGTTCATTTTGTTTTACTATAGCTCGTAAATTTAATGTATTGTCTAAAGTAAAATGTAAATGTTCTTGTAAGTATTCTGTAGCTTCTTCATAATCCATTTCTTCATTTATGTTTGAATTTAATCTATATATTCGTTTCATTTTTTCTTCCTTTCTTGACTTTTATTAAATATTATGTTAATATATTTAAAGAGCATATAATAAATTGTCATTTGAACTAGTCTTGTTCTTGGGGGAACACTTGGGCTAGTTCTTTGATTTTATTAAAACCGCTATAACTGTTTCCATAGTTATTATTTCTCATATTGTAATTGCATTCGTTTGCTATTCTTTTTAAAAGTTTGTTTTGATTATCAATAATTATGTCTTGTTCTATTCTTTCTTGTTTTAAACAGTTAAACTCATCAAAATGAGCATATATTTTTCTGGGTATATATAAAAATACATTTAATAATGCTTCCAACATTTTTCTCCTCCTTTCATAATCCAAATATTTTAAATAATATTCCACAGCAAATAGCTGGTAATATTCCTATAATTGTTAATAGTAGTAAAATTAATTCTGGGTTTTCTGTAATAAGTAAAAATTCTTGTTTTAACTCTTTCATTTGTTTATTTCCTTTCACATAAATTGTCATGACTTACATTTATGTACTTATTAAAAGCTTGTCTAGTTACTTTAAATGGAGTTGTATATCTTTGAACTGGTAATTCAGGGTCGTTAAAAACTTTTCTAACTTTGTTTTCTCCCATATCAAACTCTTCGCATATTTGTTTTACTGTTAATAATTCATTAGGGTCTTTTGCGTTATTTGTTGTTCCTCCACAATATCCCATTTCACAAGCTTTTTTGTGTCCTTCTATTATTGCTTCTATAATTGTTTGTTTTAACTCTTCCATCTTTTCACCTCCTCGTGTTTGTATCGGTCGTGGTTAATTTTTTTAATAAAATTCTATAAAGTCACCCTATTTTATTCTGCATACATTTCAAATCACTTTTGTTGCGTTTCGCTACTAATAGACTAAAAAAAATACTTAGGTATTTCATCTCTTATTATTCCAACAAACTCTACGATTTTGCTTACTTCTAGAATATCAAACAATGACTTACCATTGATTTTATTGCACAAAGCACTGATTGACATTTCCAAATGTTTTGCTAAAATTTCATAGCTTATTTTCTTTTCTCTTAATATTCCTTTTAATTCTACTAATTCTCTATACTTTTTCATCTTCACACCTCCTTTGCGTTTCGCAAATTTAATATATATCATTTCTTTTTTATTGTCAATAGCTTTTCGCAAAAAAATATTATTTTTTTTAAAAAAATTAGTTGCAAAACGAAAAATATTAGTGTATAATGTGTTAGAGGCGATAATATGAATGAAGAAATTATTTTAAAAAAATTTGCAAAAAGATTTTCTGAACTAATAAAAAATAGTAGTATTGATATATCAAAATTAGCTGAAATGTTAGGAATAAAAAGTAAATCTACTATTTATAGATATATGAATGGAGAAATGACACCAAAAATTCCTGTAGTAAAGTATGCTTCGGAAATTTTTAATGTTAATCCTCTTTGGCTTATGGGATATGATGTACCTATGAAATTAGAACAACCTTCTGCTTCTTCTAATAGTCTTAATGCTACTCGTTTTGCTTCATATAAAGGTTTAGATTTAGAAGGTTTAGACGAAAATGATATTGAAGAATTAAATCAATTCGTTGAATTTATTAAAAATAAAAAGAAAAAAAGCAAACAATAAGAGGTTATATTTATGATTAGTACTTTAGATATGTATAAAATCGCTCAAAATGAAAATATAGACATTTTAGATTATAATTGGAATAAAGTTAAGGCTAGAATATTTGAAATAAATAATAAGTATTATATTGCTTTAGATAATGATAAGATAACTAATAGTATTGAAGAAAAAGAAATATTGGCAGAGGAATTAGGACACTACTATAGTAACT
>CATJZH010000150.1 GCA_949746285.1 uncultured Clostridia bacterium | reverse complement strand
TATATTCCTCTTTAGCTCAGTTGGTAGAGCGCTCGGCTGTTAACCGATAGGTCGTTGGTTCGAGTCCAACAAGAGGAGCCAAAAAATAGCTATAAGCAAAAGCTTATAGCTATTTTTTCGTTATACTTATTAGATTCATAGAAACAACACCTGAAAATACGAAGTATTTTTAAAGGTCGTTAGGTTTAGCGCGGTGAGTTTTGCGAAGCAAAGCGAAGAAGTACCCTTGGGGTATCCAACAAGAGGAGGCAAAATAGATAGATTAGAAAAAAAGTTATACTATATCTTGTTACTTTAGCATGTACATGATACAATACATACGAATAGGAGAAGAATTTTAAATGAAAGTATTATTTGCAACAACAAATCCAGCCAAAATTGGAAAATATAAAAAAGAATTAGAAGCTAATGGAATAGAACTGATAACAATAAAAGATTTAGGATTTGAATTAAATATTGAAGAAAATGGAAAAGATGCTATTGAAAATGCTTATATAAAAGCAAAAGCATATTATGATAAAACACAAATAACAACTATTGGAATGGACAATAATTTATTTATTGAGGAATTACCAAAAGAAAAACAGCCAGGTACTCATGTTAGAAGAGTAAATGGAAAAGAATTATCAGATGATGAGATGATAAAATATTATACTAATTTAGTAAAGAAATATGGTGGAAAATTAACAGCAAAATGGGTATATGGAATGGTAATTTGCAGTAATAAAGGAAGAAAAGACTATACATGGAGTAAAGATGACTTTTATTTTGTAGATAAACCAAGTATAAAAAAGAATCCAGGTTATCCATTAGATTCTATTAGTGTAATGCCAGAATTTAATAAATATTTTGTTGAATTAACAGATGATGATAAAAGAGAATACAAAAGAAAAGATAATTTAAATGATGTAATAGATTTTATAGTAAATAGTGTAAAAAATTAGGAGCATAGCTTTGAAGTTAGAAGAATTAAAACCCCAATATGATAAATTACAAATAGAATATGGAGCTAAAGAATTGGATTCCATTTATAATGGAGGATGTACAAAAAATCCAGATATATGTTTCGTTTTTATGAATCCAACTGTAAGAAATATAGCATCATTTAAGTCTTGGAAAGGAATAAAATCACCTTGGATTGGTACAAAAAATATCTGGGATCTATTCTATCAATTAAACTTAATGGATGAAAAAATATATAAAAAAATAAAAGAAATTAAAGCTACAGAATGGTCAGAAAAATTTGCTGAAGAAGTATATGATGATGTAAAGAAACATAAATATTTTATTACTAACTTAGGTAAATGTACACAAATAGATGCAAGAGTTCTTCCAAATGTAGTATATGAAAAATATTTGGATTTATTAAAACAAGAAATAGAAATTGTGAATCCCAAAATAGTAGTATTATTTGGAAATCAAGTTAGTTCAATTGTATTAAACAAAAAAATATCAGTTTCTAAGTGTAGAAAGCAATTATTTAAGTGTAAAATAAATTCAAAAGAATATAAATTTTATTCTGTTTTTTATCCAGTAGGAAATGGAAGATTTAATATTAATAAATCGATAGAGGATATAAAATATATACAAAAAATTCACTTTAATAAAGAGGTATAAATAATGCAAGAAATTGATAAAGTAGATATAAAGCAAGCAATAGAACTATTAGAATATTTGCAGTTAAGAATGCAAGCTAAGCCATCAGATGGAATTATTGGATTAGGAAGTATTGATTATAAAGTAGCTGAAGAATGTGCAAATTTATATTTAAGAGGGTACGGAAAATATATTATTTTTACAGGAAATTGTGGTAAAGGAACAAAAGGAATTATAACACAAACAGAAGCTGAAAATTTTACTAATATTGCAATTCAAAAAGGAGTACCGAAAGAAGTAATATATTTAGAAAAGAATGCTACCAATACATATGAAAACTATTTATACTCTGATGATTTAATAAAAAGAAATAGTTTAGAAGATAAATCTTTAATAGTGCTAGGAAAACCATATCAAGAAAGAAGAAGTTATGCAATATCTAGAAAATTTTTTGAAAATAGAAAAGTATATATAACTTCTCCAACAATTACTAAAAACGGTTTAGTAGAGTATTATAAAGATAATCAAAATACAAATTTATTTGATATTATAAGTGAGATAGTTGCAGAGATTTACATTATTGAGAATGCACCCAAACTTCATTTGCAGATATATCAAGAAGTACCAGAAAATATTAAAAGTATATATAAAAAAATGATAGAAAAGGGATTTAATAAATATATTTTAAAACCACAAGATATAAAAGAAGTTGTTTTAAAAATAGAATCGAAAGTAGGTAAATTATGAAAGTATTAGTAGCAACAAAAAATCAAGGAAAAATTGAAGGAGCAAAAAGGGCATTGTTAAAGTATTTTGATGATGTAGAAATTAGTGGAATACCAGTAGACTCAAATGTAGGTGAACAACCAGTAAATGATGAAATATATATTGGAGCTAAAAATAGAGTAAAAAATTTAAAAACATATGCGAAAAAAAATAATATAGAAGCTGATTTATTTTTAGCAGTAGAAAGTGGAATTAATAATTCACTAGGTAGGTGGATGATTACTAATATTGCAGTAATTGAAGATAATTATGAGTTTGAAAGTTATGGAACTAGTCCATCATTTCCAGTACCAGATAATTTGGTTCAAAATATTATTGAAACAGACTTAAGTCAAGTAATGAATACTATATTTGAAAAAGATAATGAAAGACATAATAAAGGTGGAGGAATACAATTATTAACACATAATAAAGTATCAAGAATAGACTTAACAGAAATTGCATTTATTATGGCTTTAGTAAAATATATTAATAATGATTGGAAATGAGAGTAATGGAGAAAATAATATATAAAACAAGTGACAATGTAGAATTAAATGGTATATTAGAAACGAATAAATCAGATACTTGTATTATAATGTGTCATGGGATTAGAAGTGGAAAAGAAGAACATGGAAACTTTACTAAATTAGCTCAGTTATTAAATAAAAACAATATTGATAGTTTTAGATTTGATTTTAGAGGGCATGGAGAAAATAGTAGTGACTTTTCTAGTGTAAGTATAAAAGGGGAAATAAATGATTTAGAAGCAAGTATTGAACTTATTTCTCAGAAAAATTATAAAAATATAATTCTTTTAGGAGCTAGTTTTGGAGGAGGAATAATATCACTTATAGATTTCCAAAAATATTATTTAGTAAAAGGGTTAATATTATGGTATCCAGCCATAGTTTATAGTGAAACAGAGTTGTTTTGTAAAGCAAATTTAAATAAAGCGATTAAACAAGGCTTTTTAGAAACTCAAAGTATAAAGAATGGTAAAAAATATATTTTTTCTAAGGAATTAATGTTACAAACTCAAATATATAATCCTTATGATGCTTTACTTAATAATAATTTACCAAAATTATTTATACATGGAAATAATGATAAAGATGTTGATTATAAGTCTATAGAAAAATGTGCTAGAGAAAGTTTAAATTCAGAATTGATTATTATTGAAAATGGAACACATGGATTTTTTGATAATCAAGAGCATTTAAACAAAGTATTAAACAAAACTTTAAAATATATAAATAAAAGGAAAAGCTGTGAATAAGAAAGAAATATTAAAGCAAGTTGAAAAATTATTACAAATGTATAAAAATGGATTATTAGGTGGAGAAGTAATGCCAGAAGATGGTAATCCACATTTTAAAATCAATTCATTGGAAAATTATAATTATTTTACATTACCAATGGCACTTAATTATCAAAGGAATTCATATAAATTGTGGGAATCAGCTAATCTTACTTGGAAAGATAATAGCACTAGATTTGTTTTTAATACTAAATTAGTAAGTAAGTCTAGTATAGAAGATATAAAAAAATCTCTTACCAAATATAAAGTAGCATTACAACCCAATAAACAACCAGAAATATGGATAAAATTATGTAATACAATAAATGAATTATTTGATGGGGATATTAGAAATTTATTTAAAAATAATGGATATGATATAAATTTAATAAAGAATTATGTTCAAAAACAAAATAAGAGCAAGTTTCCATATTTATCTGGAAATAAAATTTGTAATTATTGGCTTTATGTTTTGTATCAGTATACAGATATAAAATTTAAAAATTTAGAAGCTTTAACAATTGCACCAGATACACATGTAGTCAAAGCTACTCATAGATTAGGATTAATAAATGATAGGGAATTAGAGCTAAATAATGTTCAAACAATTGTTATTGATAGGTGGAATGAATTATTAAAGTTTACACCATATAAACCAATAGATTTACATACACCATTATGGTTATGGAGTAGAAATGGTTTTATTGAAATAAAGAAGGAGTAAAGATGGTAAATTATTTAGGAACAATAAATGAAGAGATAAAAGAATATTTTAAAATATTATCACCAGAATTTCCATTATGGTTATTAGATTATATAAATACACCAGAAATGCAAAGAATAGCTGGAACAAGTATGAGTTGCGGAACTAATTATACTAAAGTATTTAATATTAAATATTTTTATTCAAATTTAGATCATAGTGTTGGGGTAGCTTTAATAATATGGAATTTTACACATGACAAAAAACAAACATTAGCTGGCTTATTTCACGATATTGCAACACCAGCGTTTAAACATTGTATAGATGTTATGAATGGAGATGTTAAATATCAAGAATCAACAGAGATACGAACAGAGCAGATAATAAGAAATTCATCAGAAATTACAAAGCTATTAACAAAAGATGGAATAAGAATAGAAGAGGTATGTAATTGCGAAATATATCCAATTGTAGATAATCCTACACCTAGAGTATGTGCAGATAGATTTGAATATAACTTTTCTAATGGCTTAATTTTTCATAGAGTATGGGAGTTAGATGATATAAGAGAAGTTTATAATAATGTTGTTATATTAAAAAATGAAGATGGAATTGAAGAATTAGGATTTAAAGATATTACAATTTGTGAGAAGTATGTACATATTGTTTCTAAATTATGGCCATACTGGATAAATGATGAGGATAGAGCTGTTATGCAGTTTTGGGCGGACATGGTAAAATCTATGAATATCAAAGGATATTTGACAATTGATGATTTATATACATTATCAGAACAGGAAATAATAAAAAAAATATTGAATTGCGAAGATACTTATTTAAAAGATATTTTTATAAAATTTCAAAATGCGACAACTATTTACAGAGGAGATGTTCCTGAAGATAATAAATACTGTATAAGTCTTAACGGAAAGAAAAGATATGTTATACCACTAACTAAATTTGATAATAAAGTATATAGAATAAATGAAATTTCTAAATTGGCAAAGCAAGATATAGCAGAATATTTTAATTTTAAAGAATCTAAATATACAGGTTTTGAATTTGATTTTAAACCATACAAAAAATGAGTTAAAACTCTGTATTGTTATAAATATAAGGTTTTTTACGATTACAATAATTTGTGTAAAATATGCTTGAAAAAAGAAAAATGTTAATATATAATGTTAACATTAATAAGTGTAAAAAGATTTGAATGGAGAATTTTATGAACAAGTCGGATATGTTTGAATATATAGGAGAAGGAAATACTTTATATGATAAAATAGAGCAATATTTTCCATCATTAGATGGAGACTTTTCAACAGCTAATTTATTAAATCATTTAAAAGAACAATATGGTACAGATATGATGATACAAAAAACTTATAAAGAAAAATTTGATTTAATATCAAACAATTTATTAAATGCAATAAAAAGAAATGAAATGACTCCAGTGCAAGAATATGACTTATTATTAGAATTAAAAAGTTTTGATGGAGAATCATATCGTAAAGACTCTTTTAGTTCAGTTGAGGAATATGTTGATTTTGCTAGATTTAGAATTGATGATTCAGATACACAGACAATACAACAAATCCTTATTAGATGGGGAGTTGAAGCATTACCACAAAGAGAAAAAGATTCTATAAGAGATGTATTATTAGAAACTGTATATATGCCAAAAATACATAATTCGTTAAAAACAAAATATAATTTAGAACAAAAACCATCAGAAAAAAATACTGTATCTCAAGAAAAATTAAAACAAAGAGCTATAGAAAAAACTCCAGAATTAGAAGATGTAGAAAAAGCATACAATATTTTAAAAAATCCAAAATTTAGAAAAATATATGATTCATATTTAAAAGATTATGAAGAAAAACAGATAGAAGTTGATAAAAGGCTATTACTTTTTCAAAAGTGTGCAGCAAAAAGGGAAATTGTAGTTACAGATGAAATGAAAAGTACAATGGGAACTAATGAGAAAAATTCTGCAATAATAAATAAAAACTTATTGTACCCAATATTAGGAGCTCCAGGCAATAAGGATATTAAACGAGGGAAATATGAGTGGCAATTTAAAGAATATGAACAACCACAAATAGCATTAAATTGTGAAGCAAACTATTCAGAAAATGGAATAGAAAATCAAAAAGTTATTGTTGTTAAGCATGGAAGAATGAATTTTAAAGGTAGTACAGGAGTAGCACTTTCAGAAGAATTGATTGGTGTAACAAGAATTGGGGCAGATAAAGAAAGAACATATTTTGTTGCAATACCAGTAGGAACTTTAGATCAAATTTCTCAAAAAGAAGAGGAATTTTATTCTAAAATATTTTTTTCAGATTATTATTTAGAACAGGTAGAAACAGATTATAATAGATTTGCAGGTACTGTAATTCAAAAACAAGGAAAACCTAAAATAGTAAAAGAAGCTGTAAATATAATGTTTTTAGATGAAAGAGATGCTTTAAATTATGCTCAAAGGTATAATGGAGATTATAAATCAAGAAAGACAACATTAGAAGATATGTGTCATCCTCATGGAAGAGTACCTCAAAAACATAAGGCCATAGTTAATTTTATTAAAGAAAAAGATTCTACAGAAAAACCAAAAATACAGGAAGATGATAAAAAAACAGAAGGTAATCTAAATTTTTCAGATTCTCCAGGAGAGGATGGTAACAGATAATGGCAAAAAAAGTTTGGAAGCCGGGAACATTTATTTATCCAATACCTGCGGTTTTAGTTACTTCTGGAAATATGAAAGAGTCAAATATATTAACTGTTGCTTGGACTGGTATAATAAATACTAATCCAGCAACAGTTTATATTTCTGTAAGACCTGAAAGATATTCATATAATCTAATAAAACAAAACAAAGAATTTGCAATTAATTTAACTAATGAAGGTTTAGCTTATGCAACAGATTGGTGTGGAGTAAGAAGTGGTTCAAAGTATGATAAATTTAAAGAAATGAAACTAACAAAGGAAAAAGCACAATTTATAAAAGCCCCATTAATAAAAGAAAGTCCTGTTTCTATAGAATGTAGAGTAATAGAAGAAAGAAATTTCGGAACTCATACTATGTTTACGGCAGAAGTACTTTCAATAGATGCAGATGAAAAATATATAGATGATAAAGGTGCTTTTGATATATCAAAATGTGATTTAATAGCATATGCAAATGGAGGATATTATAAATTAGGAAAGAAAATAGGAAAATTTGGTTATTCCGTAGAAAAAAAGAAAAATAAAAATTGCAAATATAGAAAAAAATAAATTTAAAGAGATGTTCTAGAGGCATATAGCACATTCGAATAAATTAAGTATTAAAATCGGGTTGACATAACTACAGAAAGGTGATATTATTAAAATGTAATATATCCAGGAATCAGGATATAAAAAAAGATTCGGATACAATAACCACTAGTTAAGTAACGGAGGAAGAAAAAATGAAAGAAGTAGCAATAATAGTGGGAGTAGTAGCATGGCTTTTGTATGCATATGTCATAATTAGGATGACGGCAGCAGAAAGCCTGGGAGAAATCCGGTATTGTCTCAGATGCGCAAAAGGAAGAAAAGAAAGTATCTGTAAAAGTAATCCAAAATTGGATTCTGAGATGATTCAGGTGCTCAATAATGACATTGAGTATTGGCAGAAGAAATTGGATACTCATTGGGGCAGGAAAATTGCTAAAGGACGAGTTAGTTCTTTTGATAGGATCCCAACTCCAGAAGAGGATGTAGAGGGGATTTATCTCAAGTCTGTATTGGGGAAAATCAAAAAATGTCCATGGCGCTATTAAAGGAAATTCTTACGGAAAACATAGGAGCACAAGGTGCACCTATGTTTTTCATTTTTGTAAATAAAATTTTAAAAAAAGGAATAAAACAGTTGACATATCATAGGTTTTGTGATAAATTATATAAGCATGTATTAAAGAAATATGTGCAATCACATCGTTAAAATATAAAATATAAAAAAAATAGGCTTCATTTATAAGCAAAACGGAGGTGTAGTTAAAATGGCGGCAAAAGGACCAAGAGAAAACATAATATTAGAATGTACAGAATGTAAAAGAAGAAATTATATGACATCAAAAAATAAAAGAAACAATACTGAAAGATTAGAAGTTGTAAAGTATTGTAAATTCTGCAAAAAACGTACAACTCATAAAGAAACAAAATAGATAAAACCTTTAATTAGGAGAGGAGTTAAGATGGCTAAAGAAGCAAAAAAAGATAATAAAAATAATAAAGAAAATAAGAAATTTTTTAAAGAGTTTAAAGCAGAATTAAAAAGAGTAAGTTGGCCTACATTTAAACAATTAGTAAATAATACAGTAGCTGTTCTAGCAATAGTTTTAACATTAGCTGTAATAGTATTTGTATTAGATGTTATTTTTGAAAATCTAAATACATTTGGTGTAGAAAAACTTAAAGCCATAGTTACATCTAGCTCAGATGAAACTGAAGAATCAGGTGATAATGTAGCAGAAGGTTCTGAAGAAAATTCTGAAAATACAGAAAATCAAGCTGAAGTTTCTAATGAAGCAGGAACAGAAGAAAATGGAACATCTGATGAATCAGTAAAAACAGAAGAAGAAAACAACAATGAGGCAGAAAATAATGAAGAAAGTTCTGAAGAAAATAATTAGTAGCTAGAATTACTAATATAAAGAATATAAAGGGGGCTAAAATATGTCTCAAGATGAGAATAAATTAGAGCCAAAGTGGTATGTAGTACATACATATTCTGGTTATGAAAATAAAGTAAAAACAGACTTAGAAAAAACAATAAAAAATAGAGAGCTTGAAGATTTCTTCTTTAATATAGTTGTTCCAATGGAAGAACAAGTAGAAATAAAAGATGGAAAAAGAAAAACAAACTTAAAAAAAGTTTTTCCAGGTTATGTTCTTATAAAAATGATAGTAACAGAAGAATCTTGGTATATAGTTAGAAATACAAGAGGTGTTACAGGATTTGTAGGATCAGGAACAGATCCTATTCCTTTGACTGATGCTGAGATTAGAAATATGGGATTTGATGAAGTTCCGGTTAATATAGATTATGATGTTAATGACAATGTTCAAGTGGTAAATGGTCCACTTGAGGGATTTGTAGGAACAGTTCAAGAAATAAATAAAGAAAAACAAAAAGTAAAAGTTTTAGTTTCTATGTTTGGAAGAGAAACTCCAGTAGAACTAGAATTTTCACAAGTTCAAAAGCTTAATTAAAAGGAGGTGCTAGAATAAAATGGCAGAGAAAGAAGTTGTAAATGTTATTAAATTACAAATAGAAGCAGGGAAAGCGTCACCAGCTCCACCAGTAGGACCAGCATTAGGATCAAGTGGTGTTAATATCATGCAATTCGTAAAAGAATTCAATGATAGAACAGCTAACCAACCAGGTATGACAATACCTGTTGTAATTTCAGTATATAAAGATAAATCATTCTCATTTATTACAAAAGTTCCACCTGTTGCTGTTCTTATAAAGAAAACAATAGGATTAAAAAGTGGTTCAGGAAAACCTAACAAAGAAAAAGTAGCTCAAATAACAAAAGCACAAGTTAGAGCAATAGCTGAACAAAAAATGGCAGACTTAAATGCGGCATCAATAGAAACTGCAATGAGTATGGTTGAAGGTACAGCTAGATCTATGGG